>JAFLUI010000209.1 GCA_022508825.1 Oscillospiraceae bacterium | reverse complement strand
GATATTCAAGAAGCGCCTGCTTATTTATGAGTATCTTGCCGTTTTTTCCCTTGCCCGTTCTAATATAAGGCACTTTGTTCTGTACGGCGAGCTGGCGGACTGTACTCTCGGTCAGTCCGCTTATAGCCGCAGCACATTCTTTAATAGTAAGAAGCTCAATGGGCTTTTCGTCTGTTGTATCATCAATGGCATCGGTCTCTATATCAATGTCGATCATGTTGTTTAATAAGGTTACTACCTGCAGGATAAGCTCCTGCTTTTTGATGTTTGTCACTTTACAACATTCCTTTCTTTCCGATAATATTTTTTATTCCATACGACCCTACAGTTCCTCCGGTATGCCAATCTTCGCATACGGGTATGCCTGTGTTCCGTCAATACAGGCGTATATCTCTCGCTGCCGTATGATTCAATTTTCAAGGTGCAGTAGGTGGAGATAAAATATCCCCCTATTATATAAAGTACGTTTCAAAAGGCAAACTAAAGAAAATTGGCAATACTTGTCACTAAATACAAGTAAATTTGTATGTTTAAACAAATGAAAAAGCATTTATCTGTACAATAACACAATTAAGAAAACCGGCAGATACTTTAAGAACTAAGAAATATCTTCAAACATTTTTCTGATTTTATTAAGTACAATTCTAAGCCTTTTGGAATAATTCTGAGGGGTCAGTCCAAGAGTTCCGGCTATATCCTTTTTTTTCATCTCGGTATAATAAGTGAGAAAAATGAGTTTCCGCTCATTGTCCGACAAGTGATCGTTGATGATATTGATTATCAGGCTTAAAGTTTCCTTACGTTCGTAATCGGTAAAAATGCTTGGATCCTCTATCTCTGTCAATTCGTAAAATGAATTGATGTCACCGATAAGTTTCTCCCTTGCGTTTCGTTTCTTCAAACGATACTCATAGGAATGGATGCGGTTTCTGCATTTGTATACTTCTGTGCTTATCCTGATATTTTGCTTTATTATATAATATTTCATAGTAAACCTCCGGAATTTAAATTTTGATAAATCCAAATTCCGGACTATGGAGATCGGCAACGGGGAATTATATCCTGAATGAAAATGCACCTGATGTGGCATATAACCACATTGGGTGCAAATTTATTGTTTGTATAAAAAGTGTATTCTGATACACCTACATAGGCACAGTCCTTCCAGAATAAGTATTGAAATTCACTTGTGAGATGATGTCTTTTAGCATTTTAAAGCCTCCTATACTCTTTGTGTGTATTGCATTTCATCAATGATGTGTAATACATTGGGTTTAACCGAAACAAAGTGTATTGTAAAATATATAAGAGGTGAATTGTAATGAATGAATATTCTCGTACATTAGGCGATGTTGTAAAACGCACCCGTGGAAAATTAGGTCTTACTCAAAGCGAGGTAGCAGAAGCCGCAGATGTAGATACCCGCACCATTTTGAATATTGAAAACTACAAGGGAAATCCAAAGATGGAAGTCCTATACCCTTTGATACGAGCCCTGAAAATAGATGCAAGGGAAATTTTCAATCCCGAAATGCAGAGAGAGTCTCCTGCGATCACTCAAATCAGACTGCTGATCGAAGAATGCAGTGAGGAAGAAGCTGCTGCCTTATTACCTGTTTTTCAGGCTATGCTTACTGCAATTCGTGAAAAATGTGCGTTACATATATAATAAAAAAGAGCCAGCCACCCTATTTGATAATAATAGGGAGACTGGCTCTGCGTTAAACGTCTGGCGTCCATATTATATAATGTTGATAAACACATATAATCGCACGATTATCACGAAACCGCAGCGGAAGAACAATGTCATATAATCGATTTACTGCTGCGGATAGAAAATATCACACCATACACTAAGAGTATACTCATTGCAGCTATGTAATCATTACATCTATAATACATTAGCAACTGCCAGATGTGAAATTTCAGCCAAATTTTATTCGATAACAGAGCGTTAATTTTGTTGAAAATCCCCCGTGAAATCGGGAGAAAATTATGCTATAATAATAAAGCTGTCGGTCAGATCGGCAGTTCCCGAATATTATCGGAGAAAAATATTATAATAGCGTTAAACGACACACGTATTACCTTTTATG
>JAFLUI010000208.1 GCA_022508825.1 Oscillospiraceae bacterium | reverse complement strand
TCAATAAAACGGTAGGCGGTCAAATCTTCCCTCGGAAACGGGGGTGAGCTTTATGACTTGGAACGAGTTCTTAACTTTATTACTTGTCGTATGCAATTTCATTCAGATCTTGCAGAATAGCAATAAAAAGAGATAACCGCCCCAGTCCAAAGGTAGCGGTTATTCTTTAACATAAAACCTGAGGGGACCGCTTACGGGTGCGCCCTTTTATATTATTAGTATATACTATGAAAGTTATTTTGTCAATACCCCGTATGCGGTTTTTCCCGCAGTCAGTTTTTATATATATGAAAAATTCCGCCGCTTTGAATTGTATTATATATAGAATAATTTTTCGGGAGGGTATTTTATGAAAATATCAATAAAAATAAAAGCCATACTATTATCTGTGGTCTGCACTGCTGCCCTGACCTCCTGTGAAAATAAACAGGAGAACGTCCCCGCTGTCACATCGGGGGAGACCTCAGAGACAACAGCGGCAGCAGAGGTTATTTCCGGGGAAACATCTCAGGAAGTGTCCGAAACGCCGGAGACCTCCGGGGGATATCCCGAGCTTGAATGGCTGAGCAGGGAAGCAGAACAGAAGCTCCGGGAAGACTATCGTAAGCTTATGGAGGAAACCTATGACAGGGAGATCGGATACGATGTACCCATCAGATATTATTACGGCACATACAGCAAAGGGGAAGTTGTGGTAATGGACACTTATTATGGAGCAACAGACGACGAAAATCATTTTTCCGTGGGGGACTATGAATTTTATCTTCCCAGCGGAAGCTATCAGATGACCCTGCATATGGGCTCTGAATTTATTCCCATCAGTGAAGCGTATGAATCGGGATATGTTACCGACGACGATGCGGCAAAAATTTACTACTATTCGGAAAACTCTGTATTTACCGATCCTGTCCCCGAACCGCTGTCCGAAGAAGCAGACAGGAAGCTCCGGGAGGACTTTGCAGAATTTGAAAATAAAAAGTTCAAAAGATCAAGTCTGACTGCCGATAAAGTTTCTGTTACTCATTTTTATGGAACATATGATAATGGAGAGGTCGTAGTAATGTATGAAAATGAGGGAACATATACAACCGATACAAAACATTATTCTGTTGCCGGCTATGACTTTTATCTTTCAAGCGGAAGCTTTGAAATAATGCTTCATAACGACTCGGCATTTATCCCCATTGACGAAGCATATCAGTCCGGTCTGCTGGATGACAGCGATATAGAGAAAATTTACTACCGGGGACAAATTATTTACCCGTATTTCCCTTGACTTTTATTTCATAAGCTGTTATAATTATCTATATGTGATAAATTTTACTTTACTAAATTTCAGGAGGTCATTAAAATGTCCAGAGTTTATAATTTCAGCGCAGGTCCTGCAGTCCTGCCGGAGGAAGTACTCAAAGAAGCAGCAGACGAAATGCTTGACTATAAGGGTACAGGTATGTCCGTTATGGAGATGTCCCACCGCTCCAAGGCTTATGACGAGATCATCAAGGATGCGGAAAAGGATATCCGCGACCTTATGAAGATCCCCGACAATTATAAGGTGCTGTTTTTACAGGGCGGTGCTTCCCAGCAGTTTGCTGCAGTCCCCATGAATCTCATGAAGAACAAGAAGGCTGCCTACATCATCACAGGTCAGTGGGCTAAGAAGGCTTATCAGGAGGCTCAGCTGTTCGGCGAGGCTGTTGCTGTTGCATCCTCTGCAGACAAGACCTTCTCATATATCCCCGATTGTTCAAATCTTGACATTCCTGCAGACGCTGACTATGTTTATATCTGCGAAAACAACACTATATATGGTACAAAATTCTGGCAGCTTCCCGATACTAAAGGAAAAATTCTTGTTGCGGACGTGTCCTCCTGTTTCCTTTCCGAGCCTGTAGACGTTTCCAAGTACGGCGTTATCTACGGCGGCGTTCAGAAAAATATAGGTCCTGCAGGCGTTGTTATCGCTATTATCCGTGAGGATCTCATCACAGACGACGTTCTCCCCGGCACTCCTACAATGCTGAAGTGGAAGACCCAGGCAGACAACGACAGCCTTTACAACACACCTCCCTGCTACGGTATCTACATCTGCGGCAAGGTGTTCAAGTGGATAAAGAAAATGGGCGG
>JAFLUI010000207.1 GCA_022508825.1 Oscillospiraceae bacterium | reverse complement strand
CATCTGGACTGCCTTTGACAGTATGGGGAAGCTTACATATCCTCCCGTACCGATGACGATATCCGGCTTGAAATCGTCTATTATCCTGTGAGCGTGATATCCGGAGGCAGAAAGATACGCCGCTGCCCTCACATTGCGGACAATATTTTTCGGGGTGATCTTCCTCTGGAAGCCGCTTATTTTTATGGGGGCGAAGTTATAGCCTGCTTTCGGTATCAGCTTTGCCTCCATGCCGTTCGGAGTCCCTGCAAAAAGGAACTCCGCGTCCGGGTGGTGTTCTTTTATTATTGAAGCTATTGCAAGAGCGGGATTGATGTGTCCCCCCGTTCCTCCTCCTGCTAAAAGTACCTTCAGCATTGTTATCCTTCCTTTACTGTTTACGTTTCTATTATGGACTGACGGGATATATTCAGTACAATGCCCATCTGCACAAGCTGCATTATAAGCGCAGTTCCGCCGTAGCTGAAAAACGGCAGGGAGATACCCGTATTGGGTATGGTATTCGTTACAACGGCGATATTAAGAAGCGCCTGCATACCGATCTGGACGGTAAGTCCCACAGCAAGCATCATTCCGAATTTGTCGGGAGCCTTTGATGCGATATAGAAGCCGCGGAAGATGAACAGCAGGAACAGGATGATTACCATAACTGCTCCGATAAAGCCAAGCTCCTCGCATACTACCGCGAAAACAAAGTCGTTCTGGGCTTCGGGGAGGTAAAGGAATTTCTGTCTGGAGTTTCCCAGACCCAGTCCGAAAAGTCCGCCCGAGCCTATTGCAATAAGGCTGTTCCGTGTCTGCCATACATCGTCCAGAGCAGCGTCCTTGTTGAACGGGTCTGTCCATGAAAGGATACGGGACTCAAAATAGGTGATACCCTTAGCTTTCATAAGAACGATCACTATTCCCGCCAGAGCCGCCGCACCAATGATACCGATCATAAGCAGGTGACCGAACTTTGTTCCTCCGACAAACATCATAATTACAGCGATAGCACAGATAATGATGGTTCCCGAAAGGTGAGGCTGGAGCATCATAAGCCCCACTACCACTCCAAGGAACAGCATAAACGGTACTATGCCGTATCTGAACTGCTTCATTTTAGTATAATTTACCGATATAAGATATGCAAAAAGAATGATAATGGCAAGCTTCATAAGCTCCGAGGGCTCAAACCTTGGCAGTCCGGGAATTTCCAGCCATCTGTGTGCTTCTCCTCTCGGGCTCTTGAAGGGTCCCACAAGGCAAAGCACCAGCAATACGATGCACCCTCCGTAAAATCCGTATGCAATGAAAGGCTTGCGGAGCCAGTGGTAGTCAAAAAAGGATGTGAAAAACATTCCAACAAGTCCGATGCCCGCCATGATAAGCTGGTGGCTCACATAATTCGTACCCTTGTTGCCCTTTGCGATAGCCCATGCGTATCCCGCCGAGAACATCATAATGATGCCGATAACAAGGAGTATCATTATTATCAGAAAAAACGGAAAGTCCATCTGACCTACCGCCAGCTTCTGTCCGGCTTTTTTCAGATCACTGTTTGCAGTGATGCTGTTCCGCTTATGCTGTATCTTTTTTCTGTTGGGGACAGCGTTTGAGGCGTTCTGCATTGTCCTGCTCCTTTCTTACAGATTATATATCAGATTTGCCGCCACGCCGGCAATAAGTCCGACGGCAGCAAAGGTAATCACAACTTTATATTCGGAAAATCCGCACATCTCAAAATGATGATGTATAGGGGACATCTTGAACAGTCTCTTGCCCTTTGTGGCTTTGAAGTAGCAGACCTGTATAACTACCGACAGCGCCTCGCAGACATACACAATTGCCACCAGAGCAAGCAGCAGGTGCTGATGCATTGCAAAACCTATAGCGCAGACCGCTCCCCCTAAAAACATGGAGCCTGTGTCTCCCATAAAGACCTTTGCAGGATGGAGATTCCACACTAAAAATCCCAGACATCCTCCTGCCAGCGCCATTGAGAAGATGGAATACTCCCACATTCCCATAGCCGCACAGAGCATTACAAAGGAAAGAGACGATATGACCGTTACCGAGCCGCAGAGTCCGTCTACACCGTCGGTAAGGTTTACTGCATTGGTCAGGAAAATAAGGTATAAAACCATGATGGGATAGTACAGAAGCTTAAAGTCCACGTCTCCGAAAAAGGGGAAGGTTATCGCTGTGGAGTGATCCCCCAGAAGGTAAAGTACGTACAGAAAGGCACAGCTTAAAACGAACTGCATGACCATCTTCTGCTTTGCCTTAAGACC
>JAFLUI010000206.1 GCA_022508825.1 Oscillospiraceae bacterium | reverse complement strand
AACGAGGCTCTGGAAATGCCGAATCTGATCGAGGTGCAGAAAAATTCCTATCAGTGGTTTCTCGACGAGGGAATGAAGGAGGTCTTCCGCGATGTTGCCGCCATTACCGACTATAACGGCAATCTGGTGCTGAATTTCGTGGATTTCTCTATTGATGAGACACCTAAGTATTCCGTTGCAGAGTGTAAGGAACGTGATGTGACCTATGCGGCTCCATTGCGTGTAAAGGCTACTCTCTGGAACAAGGAAACAGGTGTGGTCAAGGAAAGCGATGTGTTTATGGGCGAGTTCCCGCTTATGACTGAAAGCGGTACCTTCGTTATAAACGGCGCAGAACGTGTTATCGTTTCCCAGCTTGTTCGTTCCCCCGGAGTGTATTATTCATTTGAAAAGGATAAGACCGGTAAGGACCTGTTCAAGGCTACTGTTATCCCCAACAGAGGCGCGTGGCTGGAGTATGAGATGGACTCCAACGACGTCGTCTACGTAAGAATAGATAAAAACAGAAAAATACCCCTGACTACCTTTATCCGCTCACTTGGCTGCGGTACTGACGTTGAGATCGAGGACTTCTTCGGTACGGACGAGCGTCTTACCCAGACCATCATGCAGAAGGATACCACAAAGAACAGAGAGGAAGCCCTCCTTGAGGTGTATAAAAAGCTTCGTCCCGGTGAGCCTCCCACGGTGGAAAACGCTGAGAGCCATCTGAACGGACTGTTCTTTGATGCAAGAAGATACGATCTGGCGAGATTCGGTCGCTATAAATACAACAAAAAGCTGGGCATAAGCTCCAGAATCAGCGGACACTATCTGTCCAGACCCGTTGCTGACCCCATGACAGGCGAGATCATGGCTGACGACGGAGACCTCATCACCTACGAGAAGGCTCTGGAGATCGAGCAGGCAGGCGTAGGCGAGGTATGGCTCAGAGTGGAGCATAAGGAGACCTTTACCACTCCTACAGGGGAGACCTCTCACAGCGTTGAGGAGAGGGAAGTAAAGGTCATCGGCAACCGTATGGTAGACATGGCTCCTTATGTGGACTTCGACCCCAAGAAGTACGGCATCAACGAAAAGGTGTACTATGTGGTGCTTAAGGAAATTCTGGAAAGCGCTTCCGATAAGGATGAGCTGGAGGAAATGGTCAAGTCCCGCATCGACGAGCTTGTTCCAAAGCATATCATCCTTGATGATATTTATGCTACTGTAAGCTATTTTATTAATCTTTGTGAGGGCGTGGGTCAGGTGGACGACATCGACCACCTTGGCAACAGAAGGATCCGCTCCGTGGGCGAGCTTCTTCAGAACCAGTTCAGGATAGGCTTCTCCCGTATGGAGCGTGTTATCCGTGAGAGAATGAACATCCAGGCTCAGGATATGGACGTTATCACTCCCCAGGCGCTTATCAATATCCGTCCTATCACTGCGGCTATCAAGGAGTTCTTCGGCTCCTCGCCTCTGTCACAGTTCATGGATCAGACCAACCCTCTTGCAGAGCTTACTCATAAGAGACGCCTTTCTGCGCTGGGTCCCGGAGGTCTTTCCCGTGACCGTGCAGGATTCGAGGTACGTGACGTTCACTACTCCCACTACGGAAGAATGTGTCCTATCGAGACTCCTGAAGGACCTAACATCGGACTTATCTCCTATCTGGCTTCATTTGCCCGTATCAATGAGTACGGATTCATCGAGGCTCCCTACAGAAAGGTGGACAAGGAGACAGGCGTTGTCACAAACGAGGTAGTTTACATGACTGCCGATGTTGAGGACAACTTTACCGTTGCACAGGCTAACGAGCCTCTCACCGAGGACGGCAAGTTTGCACGTCCCATCGTAAATGCACGTTACCGTGAGCAGATTCTTGAATGTGAGCGGGAACGTATCGACTATATGGACGTTTCCCCGAAGATGGTAGTTTCCATCGCTACTGCAATGATCCCATTCCTTGAGAATGACGATGCCAACCGTGCCCTCATGGGTGCGAACATGCAGCGTCAGGCTGTACCTCTGCTTAAAACGGAGGCTCCTATCGTTGGTACGGGTATGGAATATAAATCCGCTGTTGACTCGGGCGTATGCGTTCTTTCCAAGCATGACGGCGTTGTTGACAGGGTGTCTGCCGACGAGGTAGTCATCAAGGAGGGCACGGGAGCTGTCCACAGCTACAAGCTTATCAAGTTCAAGCGCTCCAATCAGGGTACCTGCGTAAATCAGCGTCCCATCGTTGAAAAGGGCGAGACTGTCCATGTGGGACAGGTGCTTGCAGACGGTCCCGCTACAAGCAACGGCGAGATATCTATAGGCAAGAACGCTCTCATCGGCTTCATGACATGGGAGGGCTACAACTACGAGGACGCCGTTCTCCTTA
>JAFLUI010000205.1 GCA_022508825.1 Oscillospiraceae bacterium | reverse complement strand
TAAACAGCCGTGAGAGCTTTGAGAGCAACAAAAATCACCTTAAAAGACTGTGCCAGAGGGAAGATGATCCTGCGGTGAGAAAGCTGCTTGAACAGGATATGACGCACCTTGATCAGATACAGGCGCTTACCGCTACCGCAAGAGAATTTCTCCTTATAGTGCGTATCCGTGGGCTTAAGGACAAGGAGATATTCTCATACCTGAACCGCATAGAAAAAACGCTCAATGAGAACGGCTTTTATGCAAAACGGTATGACGGCGAGGACATTAAGACGCTCCTCGCCGTCTATTTTGAACAGAATGTTACTACCGAAAGGTTTGAAAACTTTGACGGAGAGAGGTGGATATTAAATGAAGGATAAGCTGATTTTAAACACAAATCTGATCTGCAAGGCGGACAGATTTATCCCCGCAAAATGTGCGGTGGAAAAGGTTATCGAGGTATCCGATTCGGAATTCATGACCTTTTCATATAACCCGATGAAGCAAAATCATTATCTCCCCGAATACAAGGACTTGATGGGCTATTATGACGGCGCATATCACGGGGTACTGTTCGTTAACGAGCAGAGCGGCGACGGACTTTTTGTGAACTCCGAGGGGTACGATTACGCCCGTTATGCGCAGTATATTCCCAACGCACGGGAAATCGTTCAGGCACATGAGCAGACGGCGGCTCTCGGCAATTTAAAAAAATATATGGATAACTGTATTGACGGGCTGATAAAACATCAGGGTAAAGATAAGGAAATCCGCATAACGCTGGAGGATTTTTTCAGTGACATCGACATCGCAGACGCCATTATAGAGTACGCCGCGGAAGTTATCGACAATCACCCGCAGATAGCAGACTGCCTGCCGGGACTCGGCGTGATAGAAGCGACCAGCCATGAGCTTACCGAAACAAAGCTGTACTGCCCGCTTACATTTGCAATGGAAACCGAGGACAGTGAATATCCCTATGAGGTAGACCCGGCAAATTATGCCCGCTATACGGTAAAGATCAACGAGGCGATCCGCCAGTCGCTGACCATCGACGAGGACGAGATCAAACACGGTCTTAACGCATATACCCACAGCGAACAGCTTGCAAAAAAGGTGTACTCCATATTCCCCGGCGTTGAAGCCCGAAACGGCGACCTGTACGGCGTTTTCACAATAAAATCATACGGAGAGCTTGAGGACACGGAGCTTGCGCAGATCACCCGAGAGATGATCGGTCAGGCGGCGGACGGCTGGGGAGAGGGCTTCGAGCAGCACCCCCTAATGCTTGGCGGGGACGAGGTGTGTATTTCCTTCTGGAACAGCGATGACGATTATTTTCTCAAGCCCGAATCGGAAGTGTTTCCCAATCAGGAAATAAGTCAGACGATGGGAGGATTAAGTTGAAGAAAAAAATAAGCACAGCCGAGAGGGATTTCGCAACTAAGCCGCAGAAATCCTTCCTCGATATGATAGCCCCGTCCGTTATAAAGTTTTATACGGACTACTTTATTTGCGGCAACACCTTCCGCTGTGTCTGGGCGCTGCGGGAATATCCCACAAGCACATCGGAACAGGCGATCCTCCGCTATCTCGGAGAAAAAGACGGCGTTACACTGCGAATATATACACGCCATGTCACCGCTGCCGAGGAAAAGCGTATCATAGCCAATGCCGCCAACAAGAACCGTATGCAGCGCAATTCCACCAACGACCTTCAGCAGACCGTCGCCGCCGAAAGCAACCTTCAGGACGTGGCGCAGCTTGCAGCTGATATGCACAGGAACCGTGAACCGCTGCTCCATGTTGCGGTGTTCCTCGAAATGATCTCGGATACATTGGATAACCTGAGAATACTCCAGACCGAGGTACAGACGGAGCTGGTACGCTCCAAGCTGAACGTCGACCGCCTTATGCTCCGTCAGCAGCACGGCTTTATGAGCGTAATGCCAAGCGGTAGGAATATGTTCAGAGAACAGTTTGAGCGGGTGATACCCGCATCATCAACGGCAAACCTTTATCCCTTTTCATTTTCCGGCAAGACCGATGAGCATGGCTTCTACCTCGGGCGGGATAAGTTCGGCAGCAACATTATCGTGGATTTCGACAAAAGGACTGAGGATAAGACGAATGCCAATGCCCTTATACTCGGCAACTCGGGACAAGGCAAGTCCTATCTTTTAAAACTCATTCTTACCAATTTGCGTGAGAGCGGAAAGAACATAATCTGCCTTGATCCCGAAACGGAATACGCAGACCTTACCCGAAACCTCGGCGGCTGTTCGATTGACCTTATGTCGGGCGAGTACATCATAAACGTGCTTGAGCCTAAATCATGGGACGACGGCACGGGCGATGACGAGGACGCTCCTCGGGCGTTCAGATCAAA
>JAFLUI010000204.1 GCA_022508825.1 Oscillospiraceae bacterium | reverse complement strand
GGAGGCTTGTTTTTACGGTGTCAAGCCCTAAATGTTCCTTAACTTAATGACATTGGGACATTACGTCCACCCTTTTTTTATCGCATTCTGAGCAGCGAAACACTCACTTGATAAATTTCTCATTTAAAGGCTGAGATACACCATGCTTAGTCTATGGGCTTCATTGTGGGGAACAGCAGAACATCCCTGATGGATGCGCTGTCTGTCAGGAGCATGACAAGTCTGTCCACTCCGAAGCCAAGTCCGCCTGTAGGAGGCATACCGTATTCAAGAGCGGTAACGAAATCCTCGTCAACGGAGGCATTTGCTCCCTGAGCCCGCTTAGCTTCCGCCTGCTTTACAAAGCGCTCCCTCTGGTCGATGGGGTCGTTAAGCTCTGAGAACGCATTGCCCATTTCCCGACAGTATATAAAATACTCGAAACGCTCTGTGAACGCAGGGTTATCGGGCTTCCTCTTTGCAAGGGGAGAGTTTTCAACCGGGTAGTCATAAATGATAGTAGGCTGCACCAGCTTATCCTCAACGAAAGCGTCAAAGAAAGCAATAAGAACGTGACCCTTTGTTGCAGAGTCCCCTTCCTCCACTTCTACGCCCTTTTCCTTTGCACAGGCTCTTGCTGCCGCATCGTCTGCCCAGTCGTTATAATCCACCCCGGCGTATTTTTTCACCGCCTCTGCCATTGTAAGACGCTGCCACGGGGACGCCATATCGATCTCCGTGCCCTGATATGTGATGACTCCCTTGCCGCATATTTTCATCGTAAGCTCTCTGTACATATGCTCGATAAGATCCATCATGCCTATATAGTCAGTGTATGCCTGATACATCTCAATAGAGGTAAATTCCGGATTGTGAGAGGTATCCATACCCTCGTTGCGGAAGATGCGTCCTACCTCGTAGACCTTGTCAAAGCCGCCCACAATGAGACGCTTAAGATAAAGCTCAGTCTCTATACGCAGGTACATATCAATGTCCAGAGCGTTGTGGTGTGTCTTGAAGGGTCTTGCCGCTGCGCCTATCTCCAGAGTGTGAAGCACGGGGGTGTCCACTTCAATATACCCCCTGCTGTCAAGGAATTCCCGTATCTCTCTCAGGATACGGCTCCTGTTTATGAAGGTCTGCTTTACATCCGGATTGCAGATAAGGTCAACATAACGCTGACGGTACCGCATATCCCTGTCCTGCAGACCGTGCCATTTTTCAGGCAGGGGCAGCAAAGACTTGGACAGCAGCTCTATCTTATGAGCGTGGACGGATATCTCTCCCTTTCTTGTTCTGAAAACGAAGCCCTCCACTCCGACGATGTCGCCGATATCCCACTTCTTGAACTCAGCAAAGGCGTCCTCGCCGATGTCGTTCATGCGGATATAGACCTGCATACGGTCGCTGCCGTCACGGACGTCTATGAAATTTGCCTTGCCCATATCGCGCCAGGACATGATCCTGCCTGCGATCCTGGCATTTATCCTGTGGGTCTCCAGCATATCCTTAAGCTTTTCCTCGTCACCTGCCGCATCAGCAATGGACTTGGCTTCAAAGGCTTCATAAGCCATCCGCAGCTCGGCGTTGGTGATGGACACATTATACTTGGTGATCTCGTAAGGGTTTTTATTTCTGGACTTAAGCTCATCCAGCTTTTCCAGTCTGATCTTCTTAAGGATGTGGATATCCTGCTCGGTCTGCTCGCCCTGAGATTCCTGCTCTGCGCTTATCTGATTTTCCTCTGACATTTTACACAGTCCTTTCGGGAATATTTTTATAGTTTTATACTTTCAGTAATTATTTGCCGATAGCCATTATCTCCATTTTGATGATGCCCACGGGAGCCTCCACCTCAATAACATCTCCCACTTTTTTCTTAAGAGCGGCAATGCCGATGGGAGCGTCCTCGGAGATCTTGTTATTTTCGGGATCAGCCTCTGTGGAGCCTACTATCTGGAGGGTCATTTCTTCATCAAGCTCCAGATCCTTAAGCGTCACATAGGAGCCTACGCCCACCTCGTCGTTGGAGAGCTCGGATTCGTCAACTACCAGAGCATTAGCGATGGTAGCTTCCATCTCCTGGATTCTGGATTCAAGGATAGCCTGCTCGTTCTTAGCCTCATCGTACTCGGCGTTTTCGGAAAGGTCACCGAAGGACCTTGCTTCCTTAAGCTTCTGAGCGACCTCGGCACGTCTTACGGTAACGAGATATTCCAGCTCCTTTTCCAGATTTTTATAGCCCTCAGCGGACATTCTGACTTTTTTTACAGCCATATTATCCAATCCTTTCAAAATAATATCCTAAAATTAAATTATATAGTATTTTTCCCTTTATGTCAATAGCGAAACCCGCCGACAGGAGGATTTTTAAAAAAATATCCTTTAACGTATATTGTCCCTGCGTTTTTATCGGGTGAGACCCTTTTGAAAAAGGGTCCTCCCCCGAACCCCCTCCCTAAAACTTTTATTC
>JAFLUI010000203.1 GCA_022508825.1 Oscillospiraceae bacterium | reverse complement strand
TTACTTCTGATCGACATGATATTGGCTTTTCTGAAAGTGATATTAGTACACTCCCTGCAATTTTTCTGCGCACGTCTCATCATATTTGACGACATATCCGTTGCGAACAATTTCCTGCATTTTTTCGCAACAGGCTTGCTGAGCGAGCCTGTACCGCAGGCGCATTCAAACACAATATCGTTCTCGTTTATCTCCTGTGCTACTCTCGCACCGGTTTCGTCATAACATTTTCCATTGTAGAGTTTTTCAAAGAGATCGTACACCCCTGCAATCATATCCCAGAAAACCATAATCCATTTCCCCTTTCGTGTTTCCTGTACAATTTGATATCTACCATTTATTATACCAAATCATTCCTCGAAAGTCAACGCCATAACATATGTCTATATCTATAGTAAATTTATAGTGCAGAAACATATATCAATACCCAATGTTCCAGTGGAACATCACCCTAAAACGGAAGGCTATGCTGATTTCGGCATAGCTTTTTGTCGTATTTTGCGATATTTTTTACTGACGGACACAAGCATACCCGTCTGCGGAAACGGCATATGGTCGGAAAACTGTAACGCTGTATGAATTTTATATACCAAACTTGAAAATAATAACAACAATAAAAAGAAAGGACTTAAAAAAATGAACAAAGAAAAGCCTGAACTTACCCTGAAAAAGCTGACTCTTATCGCATGGGCAAGAATATTGCTGGTGGAGGGAAAAATATCCCCTGCAAAATGCAATAAGATGATAGTTAAGTTTGAGAAGCTCACATCATAATTATCCGGAAAACCCTTGACATTTCTTTACTGGTATGGTATCATGAAATATGAAACTAAGTGCAAATTATGGAGGGTGAACATGGATATATATGATGCTGCTAACAAAATGAAGCTGGAACGAAAAACCATATTTGATCTGAACATCAAAGTGACCTTCTATGCCCGTGTTTCAACCACACGGGACGAGCAGGAAAACTCCATAGAAAATCAGATAGCGTTCTTTACCGACATGATACAGAACAATAAAAACTGGACATACATAGAAGGCTATGTTGACCGCATCCGGGGTGAACACGCTGAAAACCGTGCTGAGTTTATGAAGATGATCCGAGACGGAAAAGCAGGAGAATTTGACCTTATCCTCACCAAAGAGGTCAGCCGTTTCGCAAGAAACACCATTGACAGCCTGACCTATACAAGAGATCTGCTCCGTTCGGGAGTGGGCGTATTCTTCCAGAACGACAATATATGCACTATCGACACAGACAGCGAACTTCGTCTTACGATAATGTCAAGTATTGCCGCTGATGAAGTCCGGAAGCTGTCCGAGCGTGTCCGTTGGGGACATAAGCGTTCCATCGAAAGCGGCAGCGTTATGGGAAACAACCGTATTTTCGGCTATGACAAGCAGGACTGCAAGCTGGTCATCAACGAATCGGAAGCCGAAATGGTAAGGACGATATTTGAACTGTACTCCACAGGCAAATACAGCACCCGGAAAATTGAAAAGGTGCTGTTCGAGAAAGGCTATCGGGGACGTAACGGAACACAGATTCACCACAACACCATCTCGGGAATTATCCGCAATCCCAAATACAAGGGCTATTACTGCGGAAACAAGGTCAGGATCGTTGACTACCGGACAAAGGAACAGCGTTTCCTGCCCCAGGAAGAATGGGTAATGTACAAGGATGAGACCGGTGAGACCGTCCCTGCTATTGTGTCCGAGGAGCTATGGGAAAAATGCAACGCCATTTTTACCGAAAGAAGCACTGCTATAAAAAGCCATGAGCGTTCATTCAAGGATTCCAGTGTTTTTTCTGGCAAGATCATATGCGCTGCCCACAGCAAAGCATACTGGAGGACAAGCTACTCCAACAGTGCATCAAAGGGTCAATCGGTATATCAATGGATATGCAGTGAAAAAAAGCGTTTCGGCGCACAAGCCTGTGCTTCCTTTTCGATCATGGAAAGCGAGCTGTATGATATTCTGTCCGACTACTTTAAACAGACTGCCGACAACATCGAGGACTATGTCAGCACCTTTTTGAAGGTCTATGCTGAGACTGATGCAGACGCCGAGGCTCAGAAGCAGATCAATTCCCTGAAAATACGCCTTGAAAAAGAAAAAGCCAAGCGTGAAAAGCTGCTTGACTTATATACGGAGGGCGTTATACAGAAAAATGAATTTTCCGAAAGGAACGATACTGTAAACGTCCTTATCACGGAGCTTGAGGAAAACATCAACGAACTGCAAAACACAAACAAGCAGACCGAAGCCTATGTCAGGGAGATCAGGAACATCGAAAAATATTTCAAGGATATGTACAGTCCCGAAAGTCAGATGACTAAGGAACAGGTTGACGAAATGTCGTCTGCCATCATCGACAGGATAGAGGTCATTCCCGTCAACAAGGACAGCATGAAAATGCAGATTTTTTTGAAAACAGGCGCAAACGCTGATATTACCTACGTTTCAGCACAGCGGCGTTCTGCTCGGCGTTCTGACCACATTAGTAA
>JAFLUI010000202.1 GCA_022508825.1 Oscillospiraceae bacterium | reverse complement strand
TCGCTGATGATAACGTCCTTTTCAACACGGGTGTGAGCCTTTACCATTTCCTTGAATTTCTCTGTCTGCTCCATGTAAACATCGATTCTTTCCTTTACATCGGGCAGAGAAAGTATCTCGTCTGTATTCATGGTACGGCAGCAGTCGATAAGCTTCTCCATGAGCTGATAGTTGGAGATAGTGAAGTTGCGCCATCTTCCAAGACCTGTTCTGGGATCCATAAGGAAGCCGACCAGTATCCATCCGGAGGGATTGAGAATCTCGTCCTTGGTGAGATTTCCGCTGTCTACCTTGTCAACAGCTATCATCATGTCGTCATAGTGACCGAAACGCTCCTTGCCTCCGTAGTAATCGTAGATAATTCTTGCACAGGAGGGAGCTATACGGCTCTCGCCCTTATATTTGCCCTCCAGCTGATTTCTCTCAAACTCACTTGAATGGTGGTCGAACCAGAGTCCGCAGCCTTCAACAAAGGGGACGTTTGCAAGACAGTCGTCCTCAGTGATCTCCACAAGACCGTCCTGAAGATCCTTGGGGTGAGCGAAGGTCCAGTGGTCGATAACTCCTACGTCCTTAAGCAGTGCGCCGCAGGCAAGACCGTCAAAATCCGAACGTGTAACAAGTCTCATATCAAAACAACTCCTAACTATATATTAGATGTAACAAATAATACAATAAGATATAAACATTATACACCATTTTTTTAGAAATTTCAAGAGTATTTTGATAAGTTTGCAGAAAAAATTTTTTTCGGGACTCAGCCCTGTCTCCATATAACGATAACTGCGATGCAGGTAGCTATCACAAATGCTGCTATGATGTACACGAAAGCGTATTTTTTAGCGTGTCCGGAGCTTCCCTCTGAGGTTTGACTGATCTCCGGGAGGATGTGTGCTTTTCGCATAACATTAGAAAGAGGCTTATAGATCAGCATAGTAACAGCACTGTTCAGCACGCCTTTCAGCAGATTGAAGGGCAGGAACACGGGGACAAGCATTGCAGCCACAGCTTCACGGGGATATCCCATGTAGATGGGAGTGATAAGATAGTTCCATGCAAGCATGATGATGACCATTACGACTGTGCCTATTGCAAGTCCTGCCACAGCTCCCTTTATAGTGCGGAAGCGTTTGTATATCAGCGCCGCAAGGCAGGCAAAGGAGCAGGTACCGATAAAATTCATCAGCGCGCCTATGGGACCTGTGTCACTGATGGTCACCATTTCAATAAGGGACACTACCAGCGACATTATCACCGATGCAAGGGGACCGAACATGAAGCCTCCGATAGTTATTATAACGTCCTTGGGCTCGTATTTGAGGAACGACACAACGGGTATCCTGAAAAGAGTTACCGCCGCATACGCCATTGCAGTCATAAGTCCCATGACTACCAGAGCTTTTGTGTTAAACCTTGGTCTTTCGTTTTTTACTGTTACAGTGTTTTGCATAATATTACCACCTTTTAAAATAAAATAGATTTAATATAAGCAATCTGCACAGAAAAACGCCCGTGAAAATGATTTCACGGGCGTAATAAGCTTGTAAATAAACCAAGCCGCATTGTTTCTTTCATCCGGACTATACCGTCGGTTCTGGAATCGCACCAGATCGGCGGATACTCACTGACTTTGCTGACCGTGCAGAAAATTACACGTACCGACCGGCTAAAAAAGCCGCCCTTGTCAGTTATATCCGTTCGCGGACTTAATGACTTTCATCATATCACCGCCGGTGAGGATTTGCACCTCGCCCTGAAACAGGTTGCTGATATTCAATTTTAATATGACCCCTTACAAACAGTGTCTGCCACCATGTCTATCACTTTCCGATTTCCACTTAACCCTGCCTCCCCCTTGAGGGGGATAAGCTATCTAAGCTATTTTCAGCTTACTAACTTTTGGGGGTGACAGCAGTGCAGGTCGCTTGACCTGCTTATTCTTCTGTACCCGGGTCTTCGTCAAGGTCAAATTCAAGGAGCTCTCCGCAGCCGGGACAGGTCATGGAGCCTTCCTCCAGCATACCCTCGTTGAGACAGATGGTGTCTCCGCAGCTGGGACAGGTGACCTCGTAAAGCTCGTCGTCCTCTTCGTCTATGCTGCCGCAGTCGCAGTCATCGTCGTCGCAGCAGAAATCGTCGTCTATCTCGTAGAAATCTCTTTCAAGGTCGCCGAGATCTTCGTCGATGTTGTCCACCACTTCAACTACCTCGTCTATCTGATCCTGCATATCCTCTGCAAACAGAGCCATATCCTGAAGGATGTCCGCCATTACAGCGATGACCTTTCCTTCCTTGGTGGACTCGTCAATGCTGAGCCCTTCCATAAGACCCTTGAGATAAGACACCTTTTCACCAAGCTTCATAAGAGATCCTCCTTTTATTTTGATTATTGAGTAATTTCTCCGTATAGGGGGCGCCCTCTCTTGCAGGGCGCCCCCTCTTGCTTCGCAATTCACCCCTGCGGAGCGCCTGAACGATGGGGAGTTCCGCCGTCTGCGGACGGCGGCGAGGGGCTCTGCCCCCTCGACCCCTGCAGCCTTGAAAGGCTGGCGAACTTT
>JAFLUI010000201.1 GCA_022508825.1 Oscillospiraceae bacterium | reverse complement strand
TCCTCACAGGCAGAACGCTTTTCGGAGCAAAGGCTCCCAAGGGTCAGGAGCTTGAGGATCACTATTTCGGAAACATCAAGGACAGAGTTTCCGCATACATGAAGGATCTTGACGAGGAGCTCTGGAAGCTGGGTATTCTTGCAAAGACCAAGCACAACGAAGTCGCTCCTGCACAGCATGAGCTTGCTCCTATTTTTGCTACATCAAACGTTGCATCCGACCAGAACGCTCTTACAATGGAGATCATGAAGAAGACCGCTCTCAAGCACGGACTTGTCTGCCTGCTTCACGAAAAGCCCTTTGCAGGTGTAAATGGTTCCGGTAAGCACAATAACTGGTCTATCTCCACAAATGACGGACAGAATCTTCTTGACCCCGGTGAGAATCCCAAGGACAACATTCAGTTCCTTACATTCCTTGTTGCAGTTATCAAGGCTGTAAATAACTATGCAGACCTGCTCCGTCTGTCGGCTGCTTCTGCAGGAAACGACCACAGACTTGGTGCAAATGAGGCGCCTCCTGCAATCGTGTCTATCTTCCTGGGGGATGAGCTCCAGAAAATTCTTGACGCTCTTGAAACAGGAAAGATGATAAAAACAAATCAGGACAAGGAATTTGTTATCGGTGTTGAGGCTCTGCCTAACTTCCCCAAGGATACAACAGACCGCAACAGAACGTCTCCGTTTGCATTTACAGGAAACAAGTTTGAGTTCAGAGCTCTGGGTTCTGCGGACTCTATCGCCTGCACAAATATGATCCTGAACACTATCGTTGCACACGTTCTCAAAGAGTTTGCCGACAAGCTGGAGGGTTCTTCTGACTTCTCCGCTGACCTTAACAAGCTGCTTATTGATACTATCAAGGAAAACAAGCAGGTCATCTTCAACGGCAACGGCTATGATGAGTCCTGGATCGAAGAAGCTAAAAAGAGAGGACTGCCTAACCTTGTTTCCACAGTTGACGCTGTTCCTCACTATACAGACGACAAAAACGTGGCTATCTTCGAGGAATTCAAAGTCCTCACAAGAACAGAGATCCAGTCCAGACAGGAGATACTCCTTGAAAACTACTCCAAGATCATCAATATTGAGGCTCTTACCATGGTGGATATGGCAAGAAAGCAGATCATACCTGCCGGTCTTGAATTTACAAAGAGACTTGCAGATTCAATGGTTGCAAAGAAGTCTGTGGGCGTAAACTTTGACGCAGAAAAGGTTCTTGCAGATAAGGCTTCCAAGCTTACAAACAGCATTCTGGAGGCTACGGACGCTCTTGACAGCAAGCTGCTTGACGTCAAGAACTACGAAGAGGGCGAGCCTATGGCAAGATTCTACCGTGACGAGGTATTTGCAGCAATGCAGTCCCTGAGAGCAGTTGTAGACGAGCTGGAGACTATCGCTCCCGAGAATATATGGCCTTTCCCCACATATGCTGACCTTCTTTTCAAGGTTTAATTTTGCAGTTACTTATATCTGTAGTGTGAATATTTTCACACATTTACTCACTTTACTTGGCAGGCAGGTTTTCCCTGAATCTGCCTGCCCTCTCCCTTAATTATAAAGCGTCCGGGAAATATCCTGGGCGTTTTATTTTTGAAATAAATTCTAATGTTGTTTTAATGCAGTTGAATTTATTTTTAAAGTAGTATATAATTAAATCAATGCTTTATGGGGAGGGCTGTTTTATGTATTATGAGTATTTTGAAAAGCTTATCGGACAGCTTGCAATAGAATTTAACTGTGCGCCGGATGATTTTCTGAAAAGTGAAAATGTCCTTACAGTGTCGAAGCTTAATGAGGGCAGGAGAAAATATTCTCCCGAAAAATATTTTTTCCATATGGCGACAACAGGGGGAAATGCAGTAATAACATCCGATGAATGTATACATGATTTTTTCAGGGAGTATATTTCAGACAAGCAGGGACACTGGCTTTTTGAGACTCCTAATCTTTTGCCCGTCGAACATGAACTTAATAAGCATGGATACACACTTACGCAGTCACACCATATGTTCCTGTCATGCAGGGATGTAATCCCGCAGAAAGACTTTCCTGTAAAATGGTTTTATGATGAAGAGATACACGGATTTTACGGTGATAAGCGTTTTCCAAATGCAATATGCGACAAATTTCTGCCGGAACGTCCCGACAGGATAGTCATTTGCGCATATGACGGTGATAATATCATGGGAATGGCAGGCTGCTCCGAGGACGCTCCGCACTGGCAGCAGATTGGTATCGATGTTATGCCGGAGTACCGCTCAAAGGGAGTGGGGACATATCTTGTGACCCTCCTGAAAAACAAGATCATGGAGCAGGGGAACATCCCGTTTTACGGGACAAGCCTGTCCAATTATCATTCATGGAATATCGCCTTAAACAGCGGATTCAAGCCTGCGTGGGTAGAAATAGGAGCAAAAGCTGTTCCAAAAGAGTGACCTATAAAAACATCCCTGCTAAAAAATTGACATAAAAAGTCTTGATTTTTTTAGCAGGGTATGTTATAATATTTCTGTTAAATCTGGAAGCGTATCGAAGTGGTCATAACGGGACTGACTCGAAATCAGTTGTACTTTCGGGTACCGAGGGTTCGAATCCCTCCGCTTCCGCC
>JAFLUI010000200.1 GCA_022508825.1 Oscillospiraceae bacterium | reverse complement strand
ATTCACGGATAAAATCTCCGATATAAAGATAATCCACACGGAAATCTTGTCCCCAGGCAGAAAAACAGTGCGCCTCATCAATTACAAAACGGTCGATATGACGTGACAAAAACAGCCGCTCTATTGTCACAGAACGCAGCGATTCGGGAGAAATATATAATATAGACGCAATACCGGATTCTACACGCTCAATAGCTTCCGCTCTTTCAATGGGACTCAGCAGACCGTTTATGGTAACTGCTTCTGCAATGCCTCGTTTTTCAAGATTATCCACCTGATCTTTCATCAGTGACTGTAAAGGAGAAATTACAACTGTTAATGCTCTTTCTGTTTCGCCGGACATTAACGCCGGTATCTGAAAGGTGAGGGACTTTCCTCCGCCTGTTGGAAATATTGCAAGAAGCGATTTGTGTTCAACTGCTGCCTGTACTGCTTTTTCCTGCAATGGTTCGCCGTCATATGTACGAAATTCAGAGTATCCGAAATATTTGCTGAGATAGCTCTCCGGTTTAAGCGTTGACCTGCAGTATTCACACTCATGACAGGACGTATTTCTTAACAGCCTTAAAACCGTATCAACTTTTGGAAAATTAATCAATACCCATCTTGGTATCAGTGAATGTTTTTCTGTTGCTGAGATCAGGGCAAGACAATAGGCAAGTTCAAGAGGCGATTCAGAAATAATACCTGCCACCGGAGCGTTTTCACATATCGCTCCGGAAAATCTTGCAAATACAGCAGCTTCAGCATTGCCCCGTACAGAATGATCAATATAATCAAAAAATCCGGAAAAATAAGTACTGTCTTTTAACAGCATATAGTATATGAGTTTGAGTTCCTCATCAAGCTCAGAAAAAGCATTCACTTCGTCATAAAAAAGCTCCTTTGCCTTGATGGCATCGTTCAGCGGATTGTTCAGATCGTCCGTCTGCAGCTTATCATCTTTAAGCAAAGCGTGATAAGGCTTGTTGGGAAACATAAGCGGGGAGAGATATAACGTATCTATATATTTTATATTTTCGGGAGCTTCAATATATTTTGAATCGTGTTCTATAATATTATGACCGCAAAGAAATTCCGAATCGGCAATAAATTCACGGAATTCATGCGATGAACCGGTATGAAGCTTTTCTTCATTATCATTTACTGCGCCGAAATCATGGGCTTTGCTGTCGGCTTCGCTGACTTCGGTATCTATAAAACTGATACGTTTCATGAATGCCCTCCCTCTGATTAATTGATATAAGTATATCATATATTACCATGAAAGTCAAACAAGCTTCGCATCAAAATAAGCATATAAAATCATATCACCATCAAAGTATTTCGGCAAGATTGATGACCTTTACTTCTTTTCCCCTTGCATACTTGATATTATATAAATAGTCACTTGAATTTTTGCTGCCGAACACCAGAAGAATATCGCTCTGATCTATCATATATTCATCGGTATCAGCGTAACAACCATCATAATATTGCTTATTCGGCATATATACGTCATCGGCAAGACTGTGAACGCAGAAATATCTTTCCCGCTGATCTTCGTACCAGTCATTCGCCTGCTCCTCATATGGCATTACAATATTTAGCTTTATGTCATTATATTTCTTCAAAGCGCAGATGATCTCTGCAGCCCATAGTGGGATACCGTATTCACAATTTATATAGAAGCTGTTATATCCGTTGCAATACAGACCCCATATTATATCTCGGAGTTTCCCCTTAATGTCGGCAAGGGGAGGCTCATATTCATTTTTGCAGTTCTGCTTAAGTTCTTCGCCTGTTGATATTATTGTACATACCATTTTCATCAATCTCCATAGTTTTTGTTAATTACTGTAGTCTGGATTTGTCACTATGACGAAATTCAGCAACTTTAAAACGTTATTAATATTATTATACCTATTTATTGTTTCAATGTCAATATTAATTGCGATAATAAATAGGTGTAATTTTGTTTGCATATATTATAATTATATATGGGTGGTGACTATGATGATTGATTCCGACTTTATTTCAAACAGGATCGCAGCATTAAGGACGGCTCAAAACGTTTCCGCAAGAGATATGAGCCTAAGCCTTGGACAAAGCCAGAGTTATATTAATAATATTGAAAACAAGAAAGCATTACCTTCAATGCAAATGTTTTTGTATATATGTGAATATTTGAAAATCGAGCCTAAAGACTTTTTTGATGAGGGCATATCATCTCCTGATGTGCTTAGCGAAGCTATAAAGGCATTAAAGCCACTGAACAGGAATCAGCTTGATATTCTGATCTCGTTGGCAAATGAGATGAAATAGGTATATCTTTTTTATCGGGTCACCCTGAAAAGTGATTCGATAAAGTTCCGATTTTGTTCCCACAAAATCTATGCTTGCTAAATAAAATTAGCAATTCTCCATGGTTGAAAAGCAATTTTTTCTCCAAAGTCGAATATCTTTTCTACCAAGTTGAATTGCACGAAATGTATATAAAAATAGCTGCCGTGTTCCTTATTTGAAACATAGCAGCTACTGGTTTATCCAGATCGGTTTGGCTGAGAGTGTACGCATTAGGCGCTCTTTATTCATAGGCAGCCCATTCCATTTTACAAATATACGGTCATGGTCTATCCACT
>JAFLUI010000020.1 GCA_022508825.1 Oscillospiraceae bacterium | reverse complement strand
TAATGTGGCGGTTTCTACTGCAATTGCCGATGGCAGAACAAAAAAGGCTGCGTAATGTGCAGCCTTTCTATACCACCTATAAAATACTTCTTTACTGCTATCGGAGTTTGGTGGCTTTGGCATATGCCTTTGTTTTTTTATAAGAGGAGTAGCTCAATATGGTCAGGATTATCTGGCATTCGGACTAAATGTTCTTGGGCTGAGTTTCGCTTTGGCAAATATAAGAAAGAATACTGATAGTGTGTGGTTGTGTGTATTGTTCCATTGTATTGTAAATTCGTTATCCGGCGTATATATCGTTAATGTTAATATATGGGGAAATGTAGCCGCAGCAATAATTTTAGTATTGTTTTCTTATACTGTAACTAAAATAAACAGTATAAAGAAAATATTTAGTTGAATAAATTCTGATCTATGTGAGTAACGAAGTCATAAACTAAGTCCCGAAGCTGTTTGATTCAACTGCTTCGGGACTTTACTTCTTTATGAGTGCCTGCCTTTGTGGCGGGGAGATTTTTTATAGCATTTTGTAAGGGGAAGCCCTAGGCAAATGCGCAGTATTTGGCATAAGCAGTGGCTTCCCCTATTGAAAACAGTCCACCGGACTGTTTTCAATTCACCCCTTGCGGAGCTCTTAAACGATGGGGAGTTTCGCCGTCTGCGGACGGTGACCAAAGGCTCTGCCTCTGGACTCCGCCAAAGGGGGCAAGTGCCCCCTTTGGAAACCCTTTACTCTAGCTCAAATGCTCCTGTATAGAGTTGATAGTATTTGCCCTTTTCGGCGATAAGCTTTTCGTGGCTGCCACGCTCTATGATGCGTCCCTGTTCAAGTACCATAATAACATCAGAGTTCTTGACGGTAGAAAGCCTGTGGGCGATAACAAATACCGTCCTGCCATACATGAGGGCGTCCATGCCTCGCTGTACAACTGCCTCGGTGTGTGTGTCGATGGAGGATGTAGCCTCGTCAAGGATCATGACAGGGGTCTCTGCAACAGCCGCTCTGCTTATTGCAAGGAGCTGCCTCTGTCCCTGTGAAAGGCTCGCTCCGTTTTCGGTGAGCATTGTGTCATATCCCTGGGGGAGTCTGGTTATAAAGTCGTGGGCTCCTGCCAGCCTTGCAGCGGCTATGCATTCCTCGTCATGGGCGTCCAGTCTGCCGTAGCGGATGTTGTCCATGACCGTTCCGGTGAAAAGGTTGGTGTCCTGCAGAACGATGCCCAGCGAGCGGCGGAGGTCAGCCTTTTTGATCTTGTTGATGTTTATGCCGTCGTAGCGTATCTTGCCGTCCGCGATGTCGTAGAAGCGGTTCAGCAGGTTGGTTATGGTGGTCTTTCCTGCACCTGTAGCTCCTACGAAAGCTACCTTCTGACCCGGCTCTGCAAAGAGGGTGACGTTATGCAGGACGGTCTTGTTTTCCTCATAGCCGAAGTCCACGTCGTCCATTACGATGTCTCCCATAAGCTTTGTGTATGTGACAGAGCCGTCCGCCTGATGAGGATGCTTCCATGCCCACATTCCTGTGCGCTCGCTGCATTCGGTGATGACGCCGTTTTCTTCCTTGGCGTTGACCAGTGTAACGTATCCGTCGTCCACCTCGGGCTCAAGGTCGATAAGGGCGAAGATACGCTCCGTACCTGCAAGACCCATTATTACAGCATTTATCTGGTGTGACACCTGTCCGATGCTTCCTGCAAACTGCTTTGTCATGTTCAGGAAGGGGACGACCACGCTCAGGCTGATAGCCATGCCTGAAAAGCTCAGGTTGGAGACATTGTTTATCAGCAGGAAGCCTCCTGCGATGGCAACGATAACATACAGCACGTTTCCGATGTTGTTGAGCACTGGTCCCAGGATGTTTGCGTATGTATTTGCCTTCTCGGATTTCTTGAAGAGGTCGTCGTTAAGCTTGTCAAAATCGGCAATACACTCTTCTTCATGGCAGAAGACCTTTACCACCTTCTGACCGTTCATTATTTCCTCAACATAGCCTTCTGCCTTACCTACAGCGGTCTGCTGGCTGATAAAGTATTTTGCCGAGCCGCCGCCTATTTTCTTTGTTGCAAAAAGCATTATGATAACTCCTAAAAGGACTACAAGTGCGAGCCATACGCAGAAGTACAGCATTATGAAGTAGACCGTTGCAACGGTGACTACCGAGATAAGAAGCTGAGGAAAGCTTTGTGAGACCATCTGGCGGAGGGTGTCGATATCGTTTGTGTAGTGGCTCATTATATCTCCGTGGTTGTTTGAGTCGAAGAATTTGACAGGGAGATCCTGCATATTGTTGAACATCTTCTCCCTGAGCTTTTTAAGAGTACCTTGAGTAATTATTGCCATCATCTGGTTAAAAGTAAATCCCGACGCCAGAGAAAGCACATAGAAAACACCAAGGAGAGTTACTGTACCAATGATAGTTTTTCCTGCCGCATCCCAGGAGCCGCTCTGCCAGTTTTCCTCAACGGCAGCGATGACCCTCTGCATGAATATGGACGGCATTGAGCTTACTACCGCATTAAAAAGGATAAGTGCTATGGTCAGCGGAAGCATAACAGGGTAGAAGTCGAACAATGTCTTGATAAGTCTTGGTGCGGTACCCTTCTTTACTCTCATTTTTCCTTTATTACTGCTCATCATCGTCACCTGCCTTGTTCTGGAGTGTGTAGAGATCCTTGTATACCTCGTTGGACTTAAGCAGCTCGTCGTGAGTTCCCACTGCGTTTATCATGCCGCCCGCCATGACGATTATCATGTCTGCGTCCTGCACTGAGGAGATACGCTGTGCGATGATAAACTTTGTAGTTTCGGGGATGTACTCCTTCATTGCCTTGCGTATGAGGGCGTCTGTTTTTGTATCCACCGCGCTTGTGGAGTCATCCATAATAAGTATCTTTGGCTTTTTCAGGAGAGCGCGGGCGATACAAAGTCTCTGCTTTTGACCTCCAGATACGTTTGCGCCGCCCTGCTCGATGTAGGTGTCGTAGCCATCGGGGAAGCGGCTGATGAACTCGTCCGCTTCTGCAAGCTTGCAGGCTTCTATCATTTCCTCGTCTGTTGCTTCCTTGTTTCCCCAGCGGAGATTGTCCTTTATGGTGCCGGAAAAGAGGATGTTTTTCTGCAGCACCACCGCCACCTGATTTCTCAGGGTGTCAAGATCGTATTCCTTTACGTCCAGACCTCCGACTCTGACAGTACCCTCGGTAACGTCGTACAGTCTTGAAATAAGCTGTACAAGGGAGGATTTTGAAGAACCTGTGCCGCCGATTATTCCCACAGTCTGTCCCGATTTTACATGGAGATTTATGTCCGACAGGGTCATTCTTTCTGCGTCCTTGTGGTATTTGAAGCTTACGTTGTCAAAGTCCACGGAGCCGTCCTTTACTTCAAAGACAGGGGACTCTGGGTTTGTAAGCAGACTTTCCTCGTCCAGCACCTCCACGATACGCTTGCAGGACTCCAGTGAAATGGTTATCATAACGAAGATCATGGACAGCATCATAAGGCTCATGAGTATCATGAAGCTGTATGTAAGCAGAGCGCTGAACTGTCCCACGTCAAGGTCAAGACCGTGAGTTGTTATGATGGTATACGAGCCGTAGGAAAGCACGAAGATCATTACAACATATAGACAGAACTGCATGAGCGGATTGTTTATCGCAAGGATACGCTCCGCCTTTGTGAAGTCTCTGCGGATATCCTCGGAGGCAGCTCCGAACTTCTGCTTTTCAAACTCCTCACGAACGTAGGATTTTACAACTCTCATACCCTTTACATTTTCCTGAATGGAGCTGTTGAGAGCATCGTATTTTCTGAACACTCTTTTGAACAGGGGCATGGTATTCTTTATTACCAGCGCAAGGCCTATCCCGAGTACGGGGACCACAAAAATGAAGATAACAGCCATTCGTCCGCCCATTACGAACGCCATGACAAATGCAAAGATCAGCATCAGCGGACTTCTTATGGCGGTACGGATTATCATCATGTATGACATCTGGACGTTTGTTACATCGGTGGTAAGTCTGGTCACAAGAGAAGATGTGGAGAATTTGTCAATATTTTCAAATGAAAACTTCTGGATATTGCAGAACATATCTCTACGCAGATTTTTGGCAAAGCCGCAGGCGGCAGTGGAGCAGGTGACTCCAGCCCATGAGCCGAACAGCAGTGACAGGCATGCCATCAGCACCAGCACCAATCCATAGTTTATGATAGTTTTCATCTCGCAGCCGTCCTTTATCTTGTTGACAAGCTCTGCGATGATAAACGGAATGATACATTCCATTACGACCTCCAGTGAGACCAGTATAGGAGTTACAATGGAGGTTTTCTTATACTCGCGTATACTCTGCGCAAGCTTTTTTACCATTGGTTATTACCTCTCTTCTTTATCCATATGCTATAATTATAGTACATTTTTGTCAAAAAATTAGTGGGATAAAATTAATAATTATTGAATTAGAGTATGTTTTTTTTGTTGACAATTATCAGACCGTATGTTAAAATTGTGGCATAAGGCTCACATGACAGAGATGGGCAGAATAAGTCAAGAACGTCCCCCGCGGGTATGCTACAATAAATGCAGACAAGGAGGCAAAGCAATGGATTGGGTAAAAAGCTTTCAGAATGCGATAGACTGCATTGAGGAGCATATCACCGAGCCTGTGGACTATGACCGGATCGCCGGAGAGATGCACATATCAGGCTTTTATTTTCAGAAGATATTTTCCATTCTGTGCGGATATACCATAGGTGAGTATATCCGAAACCGCAGGCTTTCTCTTGCCGGCAGAGAGCTTGTTTCAACGGAGGAAAAGATCATTGACATTGCATTGAAATACGGGTATGACACTCCGGAGGGCTTTACAAGAGCCTTTACAAAATTTCACGGGGCTCCCCCCAATGCGGTCAGGAAAAACGGAGCAGCGGTGAAATATTTTGCAAAGCTGTCCTTGTCAATATCTGTGAAAGGCGGTAGTTCTATGGACTGCAGAATCGTAAAAAAAGACTCTTTCAATGTGCTTGAAAAGGTCGAGACACACAGCATAGTTGATTCGGAAAACAAAAACACCATCCCTGATTTCTGGACGAGAGCGCACAGTGACGGCACTGTAAAGACGCTTCTTGAAAAGACATATGACAAGGAGTATATCTTCGGGATATGCTACGGGAACACTCCAACAGACTCAAAGAACTTCGATTATTCAATAGCGTCGTTATGTGAGGACGGCTGCGTCCCGCCCGAGGGATTCAGAGTAAGCGTGGTACCTGCCCGCACATGGGCGGTCTTTGAGGTAACGGGGGCTATGCCTGATGCTATCCAGAATATGTGGCACCGGATATGCACCGAGTTTTTCCCCTCGTCGGAATATCAGCCTACCTATGAAATGGACATTGAGGCTTATGCAGCAGGTGAGATGAACTCCCCGGATTACCACAGCCAGATATGGGTGGCGGTCGAAAAGCGTTAAACAATCAAAATCGTGTCGGAGGCAAGTCCGGCACGATTTTTTTATTTAATAAACTCCTCTATCTTCCTTTTCAGACTTGCAACAGGCAGCCCCATGACATTGAAAAAATCTCCCTCTATGCCCTCCACAAGGACGCTGCCGAAGCCCTGTATGCCATAGGCGCCTGCCTTGTCCATAGGCTCTCCCGTGGCAATGTAGGCGGATATCTCTTCATCTGTAAGTGGATAGAATTTTACCTTGGTCTCATTAGAAAAGCTCTCGCTGCGTCCGCCCAGAGACAGACACACTCCCGTTACGACAGTGTGTACCTTTCCGGACAGCTTCCGCAGCATCCTTTCCGCATCTGCTTTGTCTGCGGGCTTGCCGAGTATTTCTCCGCCGATGATGACCACAGTGTCGCTGCCGATGACAAGGCTGTCCGGATACTTTTCGGAGATATGCTCTGCCTTTTTTACCGCAAGATACTCTGCCGATCTTTCAGCGGCGATGCCTTCGGGGATGGTCTCGTCAATGTCCGCAGGGAGGATGTCAAAGTCGGGAACGATGTATCTGAGAAGCTCCTGACGTCTGGGAGAAGCGGATGCAAGAATTATTTTCATAGGTATTTTCCTTTCGCTTTGATGTTTATTAAAAAGATTATATACTGCCCTCTATAGCAAACAGCTATGCTGTTTGCTATGCCGCCTGCGGCTGCAAAATCTAAGATTTTGCAGGGGCAGTATGAACGGCGGCTATGCGGCAGAGCCGCAACTCCAGAGCAAAACTCTGGAGTATTGCAAAGCCTTGAAGGCTTTGCAATATAGCCTAGTATAACACATTCTGACAATTTTTTCAATACCTGAAAAATTTTTTCAAAATATCTTGACAAAATGAAAATTATGGAGTATCATATATATTACTTTGTACAAAAAACAGAAAGTGGGGGTATACAAAATGTACAATATCAACCGTAAATTGAATATTTTGGAGTCCGCCTGCACAATTGGAATTTTCAGACAATAAATTTGCAGAATGTAATGCAGTGAGAGCCTCCACATTTGATAAGTGGGGGCTTTTTTATCGGAAAGGAGAATGGCTATGTTTCAGGTAAAGTGGATCTGGGAAAATCTCAGAGGCTATCGGGGAAGATACATACTGGCGTTATTTCTTACGATGCTGACCCAGATAATGTATATCGCAAACCCTATCTTCGGTCAGCAGATAGTCGACACGTTCATCTACAATGACAGAGCGGCGGAAAATCTGGCGGAAAAAAGAGAGCTTCTTATCATACTCTGCGGCTGTATGATCGGCTTTACAGTTATAAGGACGGCGATGCAGTTCAGCGCAAATATGCTTTACGAGACCTGTTCTCAGGGAATGCTTGCAAAAATAAGGAACTATCTTTTCGCAAACGTCCAGAAGCAGGACATGACCTTCTATGACAAGAACCGCACAGGCGACCTTATGACGCGTCTTTCCGGTGATGTTGACATGGTACGTCACAGCGTTGCATGGATCATCAAGACCCTGCTTGAAAGTATAGTGCTGTTTACCACCACCACTATATATTTCTTTGTGCTTGACCCGATCATGGCGCTTTGCCTGCTGGCTCTGACCCCTGTTATTTTTATCATAACCGGTATGTTCAGAAAAGAAGTGGGTCCTAAGTACGTTGACCTCCGTGAGAGACTTTCCCGTCTTAACACAAGGGCTCAGGAGAATATCTCGGGAAACCGTGTTGTCCGTGCATTTGCAAGAGAGGACTATGAGATAGACCTTTTCCGCGAAAAGAACGAGGACTACGCCAAGGCAAACAAGACCGCTGCAATGACATGGCTCAAATACTTCCCCTTTATAGAAACTACCGCTCAGGGACTTACTGTAGTCCAGCTTATTGCAGGAGGTATTTTCGTCATCACCGGCAGACTTACCATGGGTGAGTATGTTGCTTTCAGCGGACTTATCTGGACACTGTCAAATCCTATGAGAAATGTGGGTACTCTCATCAACGACCTGCAGAGGTTCATGGCTTCCGCTTCAAAGATCATAGAGGTCTACTACTCCCGTCCCTTTATCGTTGACCGTGCGGACGCTGAAAAAATGCCGGAGCGTCTTAAGGGCGGCATTGAGTTTAAGAACGTTTCCTTTAAATATGAGGATAACGAGGTCCTGAAAAATGTCAGCTTTAAAATTGAGCCGGGGGAGACCGTTGCAATAATGGGTGAGACAGGCTCCGGAAAAACCACTCTGGTAAGCCTTATACCCCGTCTTTACGATCCGGGCAGCGGAGAGGTGCTTGTGGACGGCGTGAATGTCCGCTTCATCAAGCTTAAGACCCTCCGTAAAAATATAGGCGTGGCAATGCAGGACGTGCTTCTCTGGTCTGACACCATTGACGGCAACATCGCCTTCGGACGCAGCGATATGTCCGAGGAGGACGTTCATCTCTTTGCAAAGACAGCGGACGCCGCAGAGTTTATCGACAATCTCAACGAGGGATATGACACTATCATCGGTGAGCGGGGAGTGGGACTATCCGGCGGTCAGAAGCAGCGTATCTCTCTTGCAAGAGCTCTGGCGATACGTCCTTCCATACTTATCCTCGACGACACCACCTCCGCTGTCGACCTTGAGACCGAAAAGCAGATACAGGACAACCTTGCGGCTCTGGACTTCAACTGTACTAAAATAATAATCGCCCAGAGAATTTCCTCTGCCAAGGACGCTGATAAAATAATCATCCTTAAGGGCGGAAAAATTACCGAGATGGGCACCCATGAGGAGCTGCTCAGAAACGAGAACGGCTACTATAAAGAAATTTACGACCTGCAGAACGGGGCTGTACCCGATTTTGCAAACTGAATTTGATAAAGAGGCGGTGATACTATGGCAAGAAATAAATATGATATTGACGAAGCTCTTGAATCCCCCTTTGACATACGTCATTTGAAACGGGCTATGGTGTATGTATCAAGATATAAGGTCAAGATGATAATTTCTCTTATGCTGAGTGCGGCGGCGGTAGTCATCGGACTTTTTGCTCCGGTCATAACCCAGCACGCTCTTGACGTTACCATCCCCAATAAGGACATCCCCGGACTTATTCTCATGGCGGCTCTCCTGCTGCTGACTATCGTTGTGAATATCACCTTTGCGACTATACGCTCCCGCATCATGACAAAGGTGGGACAGGACATTATTTTCGACATCCGCACCGACCTTTTCGAGCACCTCCAGAGGCTTTCCTTTGAGTATTACGACAGCCGTCCCCACGGAAAAATACTTGTGCGTATCATCAACTACATAAACAGCGTTTCGGACACCCTTTCAAACGGTATCATAACCTTTATCCTTGAGCTTTTCAACCTTATCTTTATCGCTGTGTTCATGTTTGCCATGCACTGGCGTATGGCTCTTGTGATAATGGCTGGTGTGCCTGTGCTTGCAGCCTTCATACTGCTGATAAAGAACAGACAGCGCAAGGCGTGGCAGAAGGTAAACAACAAAAGCTCCAACCTTAACGCTTACCTCCACGAGGGCATCGTAGGCGTAAGGGTAACACAGCTTTTCAGCCGTGAGGAGGAGAACGCTGAGATATTCGGAAAGCTTTCCGAGGCGTACCGTCACGACTGGATGAGGGCGGTCACCTACAACAACCTGCTGTGGCCTACGGTAGATACTATCTCCGCAATTATTTCCGCAGCAATATATTTTGTGGGATTGCTTATAATAGGACCAGCATCGGTGTCACTGGGTACCATAGTGGCGATGGGAAGCTACGCATCCCGTTTCTGGCAGCCTATACTTACTCTGGCGAACCTGTTCAACAACTTCGTCAATGCGGTGTCCTATCTTGAAAGAATTTTCGAGACTCTGGACGAGCCTGTAAAGGTAAGCGACAAGGATGGTGCAGAGGAGCTTCCCCGTATCGAAGGAAATGTTCGTTTTGACAACGTTACATTTGCCTATGACGAGAGCAAGACCATTCTGGAAAACCTGTCCTTCAGCGTCAAAAAAGGGGAGAGCGTTGCTTTGGTGGGACCTACGGGAGCAGGTAAAACTACTATTGTAAATCTTATTTCCCGTTTCTATGACGTGACCGGGGGAGCAGTGCTTATTGACGAGCATAATGTTTCGGACGTGACACTGAAATCTCTGCGCTCCCAGATGGGCATAATGCTTCAGGACAGCGTGGTTTTCAGCGGTACCATTGAGGAAAATATCCGTTACGGCAGACTGGACGCTACCCATGAGGAGATCGTCCGCGCCTGCAGGACGGTCTGCGCCGACGAGTTTATCAGGGAGTTCCCCAAAGGCTATGATACCGAGATCACAGAGGGAGGCTCCACTCTTTCACAGGGTCAGAAGCAGCTTATTGCCTTTGCAAGAACTCTTGTCAGCGACCCGAAAATTCTTGTGCTGGACGAGGCTACCTCCTCTATCGACGCCCGCACGGAGCGTCTCCTGCAGGAGGGTCTGCAGCGGCTTCTGGAGGGACGGACGTCTTTCATCATCGCCCACAGACTTTCAACCATACAGAACTGCGACAAGATAATGTATGTTTCCGACCGCGGCATAACCGAGTGCGGCACTCATGAGGAGCTTCTTGCTAAAAAGGGCGACTACTACAAGCTTTACAACAGCAGGGCGAGCTGATCGCCTGAAAAGCATTAAAAAAGACTGCCGTGAAAGGCAGCCTTTTTGATTTGTGATCGGTATTTTCAGCGGTCATAAACATAATTTATGTCCAGTCTTTTTTCAAATTCTTCAACAGGGAGGGGTCTGTCAAAATAGAATCCCTGTGCGATATTGCATTTATTCTCTGCAAGGATCTGCACCTGTTCTTCTGTCTCAACGCCCTCGGAAATACATTCCAGACCCATTTCCTGAGCCATAGCCACGGTGTGCTTGAACATTATGCCCTTCTGAGCGATGCTTTCATCGATCTTCTCCGGCAGAAGACTCTTGTCCAGCTTTAAGACGTTCCAGGGCAGCTCCTTGATAAGATTAAGGGAGGAGTAGCCGATGCCGAAGTCGTCCACAGAGGTGGAGATCCCGGCTTGCTGGAGACCTGCGATAATACGCTTAAGATCCTTGAACTCCACGTCGGTAGTGGTTTCGGTAAGCTCTATTTCTATGTATTTATGGGGAACATTGTTCCTGTCAATGATCTCGATAATATTATTCATAAGATCCCCGGACGTAAGATTAAGACGGGAAAGATTGACCGATATGCGCACAACGTTCATGCCATTGTCCAGCCATCTTCTGATATCCCGGCATACAGAGTCCAGCATATAGAAATCAAGCTTGCATATATCACGTCCCTGTTCAAGAATGGGGATAAATTCTCCCGGCGGTACCAGTCTGCCTTCATGCATCCAGCGGCATAGAGCCTCTGCACCTGCGACACGTCTGCTTCCTATATTGACCTTTGGCTGATAGTACACGAGAAATTCTCTGTTCTTAATAGCTTGCGGAAAGTTTGCGGAAATTTCGTTTTTATGCTTGTTTCTTTCAAGGAGAGCGTCGTCGAAAAACACGATATCTGTCTGGGGAGAATTTTTTGCGATCTGAGCAGCCAGACTTACACGGTCCATAATATCTGTGGGGAGAATGATCTTGTCAGTATTTTCGATGTCGTATACTCCTATGGTTGCAGTGATAAGTATATGTTCGCCCAGAGCTTCATTGTAAACAATGTCTGTACCGCTGAGTATGCCGATAACAGAATGAAGCTTTTCTCTTTTTATAAGCGTCAGGAAGATATCTCCGCCTATTCTGCAGATCAGTTCGTCTTCATCGTCTATAAGGTCATCTATAAGACCGATAAACTTTTTCATTATGAGAGTACCGGTGTCTCTGCCCACATACTGATTTACAACAGAAAAATGCTTGAGATTGAAACGGACGGCAGCAAAATCACCTATTCGTCCTGACTTGCAAAGTATATGAGCGCACTTCATAAACTGCTTGAGATTGTACATATCAAGACCGTTGTCGTAGTAAGTCATATGATGAGCCAGTTTAGAGAGCCTGAATTTTTCGCTGAAGGTACTGAGTACAGCGATAAATGTATTGACCCTGTTCCGTTCTTCTTCAGTCCACTCCGGTTCTCCCTCTATGGAGCAGATGCGATAGACGGTAATGGTGTCGTCCACAGAAGTGATACGTCTGCTTACAGAACCGTTTTCACAGGCTTTTCCGCTGTCATAGAAGCATTTTGATGAAGACAGTCCAAGGCGTTCGGAGGCTTCATTCTCGTATGTGATAACTTCCACCTTACCCAGTCTCAGAACACGGCAAAGCTCAGCCATAGCTTCTGAGGTCTGCTCAAAATCAGCATAAGGAAGCTGCTGTAATTTGCGTATAAAGCCTTCAAGAGCTGTCAGATACGCGGTGCTCATACATATCCCCTCCGAACATAAATGTCAGCCTATACCATATCTGCATTTTTATACATATTATTATAACATATAATAACACAAATAAAATGGACAAATTATTGATATTATATGAATATTATAAACAATTGCAAAAAATATTGATTTTATTGTTTAAAATGCACAATCGCGATAAACCGTGTCCATAGTCCGTTAAAGCTTTAAACGGTGTAAAAATATTGATCATTCGTTGATTCTTTGCTTTGCTAAAATGTTTGCGGATTGCTTGACAGTTGAGTGCATAGTATGTTATAATAAAAATGTATAAATTATCTTGTATATCATCTTAGTGTAAATTACATTTGAAATGGAGTACAATGTTATGAAAAGTCGTATTGCAAAAGAGAAATTTGCGTGGCCTGACGGCTTAACGGAAGAAACGCTGAGAAATGAACGCAATTTTTTGAACTATGTGAGACTTCTGAAAAGCTTTGCGAAAAAATACTGCGTTATTATTGCAGTTAATAACACCCCATACTGTGACGCCATTACACCTGATATTACAAGCGAAATTATGAACATCGGTCTGAAGATCAACCTGTATTACATGCATACCTATCCTTATGCAGCGGTAATAGATGAGGGAAATTTGCTTTATGAAAAGCTCGGTTCAAGCAAATTCAATGTTATTGAAGAACGTGTTACACTTGACATTACAAAAGACAGGATTGATGTCATCAGTGCCGGATGTAACGCTCCTAATGGTAATAAAGGCATTATTAAGATCAACGGAATAAATTATTCTCCGGATATAGAGGGGTATAATTTTGTGGTTTATGATAAGTTTTCTAAAAAAGTCATAGACGCAGTGGCTTTCAGGACTACGATCATAGAGGATAGAGTCATTAAAGGCAAGATCAAATTGTCATTTTCACCGGGGTCCAGCCTTCCTGCTGCAAACTTTGAGGAAACAGATAAAGAATTCGAAATGGTGTTGGGTGAACGTCCGGCAGATACATATGATATGCTGGAAAAGTATATGCGTGCACACCCCGATGTGATCGTTATGGAATACCGTATACCTCTGTTTCCTACAAGTAATCTGACTGAAAATGAAAGATTTATAAAATCCAACGATGTTCATTTTAATGATATAAAATACAATCTGGGTAAACATTTGTATGCAATAAGCCGGTATTACGATGATGAAGCTGAAAAAGAGATCGTTAATGTAAAATATTCATCTTATATAGATAACGTGGGCGCACGCCGTTTTGTGGATGTTCAGGGAAAATATGTTAATATTGCAGGCGGGCACCGTATCACCTTGCATCAGCCCGTATATGACAGTGAAAATATAACAATTTTTATGTTTGGACCATGTCAGATATTTAGTGTTGGATCGTCAGACGAGCATACAGTAACCTCTTATCTTCAAAAAATAGTAAATGAATTAGCGCCGCAATATAAGATCACAGTACAAAACTACGGATTTTTACTTGAAAAACTAAGAGATGAATATCGTGGTACAGATTCCTGGATGTTTAAAACATTAAATTCGTTTCCGGTAAAACCCGGGGATATCGTTATGTATTACAATGAAGGCCTCTATGAAAATAATAATATACTGCCGCAAATTGATATGAGAAATGCAGCTAATGCTCCGCGTGACTATGAAGTATTTTTTGACCATGTTCACTATACTCCTGATGGCAATAAACTGGTAGCTAAGAAGCTCTATGAAGGACTTGTAGATCAGGGCATACTTGACAAAGCACGCAGCCTTGTTTCCAAACGCGGAAATGACAGCCGTGCTGCATCAAATGCTTTTGATTTCGATCAGAACATAAGTGAGATGCTCGCTGAATATAAGCATTTCCTTACGGATTTTTACAATACTACTTTAAATCAGCCCACAGGTGCCGTTGTTATGAACTGCAATCCATTTACGTGCGGGCACCGCTATCTGATAGAAAAGGCATTGGAACAGTGCAGCTATCTTATAGTGTTTTTAGTTGAAGAGGACAAATCGGAATTCACGTTTGAGGAACGTCTGATGCTTGCGGATGAGGGCACGAAGGACATACCAAATCTTGCTATTATTCCGAGCGGAATATTTATTTTATCCTCGCTGACATTTTCAGAATATTTCAACAAATCAGAGATGCAGGACAGAATCGTAGACACTTCTCTGGATTTGACGGTTTTTTCCCGTGAGATCGCTCCATGTCTGAATATAACCAAGCGATTCGCCGGAGAGGAACCTTTTGACAATGTAACTAAACAATACAATGATGCCATGCGGCGGATACTGCCGGAATACGGTATAGAGTTTGTGGAGATACCGCGAGTTGAGCTTGATTCTAAACCCATAAGTGCATCGCGTGTTCGCGAGCTTGCTAAAAGCGGAAGATTTTCCGAGCTTGAGGAGCTTGTACCAAAGACCACTCTTGACTATCTTATTGAGAAATATAAAACATGATATTGCCGAATGGGATACTGTTCCCATCGAGCCTAAAGAGCTTGACAGACAGTTTACCGGGTGCGAGATTGACGGGATCTATTTTAAAGCCGCTGAAAAAAGAATAAACGCTGAAAGCAATAAAAAAGAGATACATAAATTTATCCCTGACGGTACATATCGTCAGGGATAGTTTTTATATGTTTGTAATTATCAGATGCTCGACCTTCCGTTCGTTACGGCTCCTGACATTGTATGTATACTGATTGTCAAATGAAAGTATGGTAAAATCTTTATCATACAGTGAACGGATAAAATCGGTATTTTTGATGACAAGAACAAATTGAGCGGGAGTTTTCTTCAGTGCGTCAGCAAGACGTTCCTGATCGTTCTGGGTAAAATCCTTTCCTTCGTAGTCGGAAAAATCAGTATCATAGGGGGGGTCAAGAAAAATAAAATCATCGCCGGTCAGCGGAACATTGTTGAAAAAATCCTCGAAATCCGAGCAGTAAATATCTGTCCGGCTGAAAATATCCTTGATATCCTTTGAAAACATACTGTCGATCTTTGTACGGAAATTCTTTGTGTTATATGACATACCCCCATATGGGATATTGAACTCTCCTTTTGAGTTGTATCGGAACATGGAACCGTAGCAATATTCCCTGATGAAGCAGAAATTTGCTGCCCTGTACTGCTCGGAAGGTATTTTAATGCGTTTTAGCTGAATGTCGTTGAACACATCCCTGAAATATATATAATATCCGCTTGTAAAGCCGGTCAGAAGATTGCGGTTCAGGTCATCATCAGAAAACGGAGCTTTTTGTTCGTTCTTTACTGTCCGTTTCATTTTGTCAAGCGTCATTTTGATAAGATTTTCGGTAAAGGCATTTTCATCGAGAATCAATTTTTCGGAAAATCCGGAATTTATCTTATCGGAAATACTGTCTATGAACAAGCGCAGCTGCTGTTCAGCGTCGATCTCATCTTTACTGCCGTTTTTCAGATCGGTGTAAATTTTAAGCAGATCAGAGCAGTTTTCAGAGCAGGTTGAATACAGGTTAGAGAAGCTGTTATTATAACACAGCAGCAGATCCTGCAGCTGTTTGTCCTGCGCCTTGATAAGTCTGTAGTACTCCATCAAAGAGCTTGAAATATCGTTGATCAGTGCGCGCTCCGGTTTAAGGTGAAAGAAAAGCGCTCCACCGCCAAAGAAGGGTTCGACATATCTTTTGTATTCAGGTATATGAGAAACGATCTTGTCAATTTCACCGGATTTCCCTCCGGGCCATTTTATCAGCGAATTCATAATATACATCCTTTCCCATAAATATTATAACACATTTCCGAAAGCTTTTCAATACATTTTGCTGTCATCATGAAAAGCTTTGTCATATTGTAAAAATATTTGACTTATAAGGTTTTTTGTGGTATAATGTCATTAATTATACAATTTTTACATAATATTCGGAGGTTATACACGATGGTAACAGGTGTCATTAAAAATAAAGTCGACAAGATCTGGACTGATATATGGGCAGGCGGAATCACAAATCCGCTGACAGTTATCGAGCAGCTTACATATCTGATGTTCATCCGCTCACTTGACGAAAAAGAGCTTGAAAACGAAGAATTTGCCAATATGATGGGCGGCGAGACCTCCGACCTTATTTTCCCCCAGTCGGAAATAGGACAGGCTATGCGCTGGAGCAAATTCAAGGACAGGGACTCCCGTGAAATTTTCGACCTGGTCTCTCAGCGTGTTTTTCCTGCCGTCAAGAAAATGAAATACGGCAGGCTGCCGGACTTTGACGCTAACGGAGAGCTTATTGAAATTCCCGACCGTGATAATGACGAACAGGTACAGACAGCCTTCACCCGCTATATGGATAATGCGGTGTTTGTTATCCCCACCCCGCAGGTCTTGCAGAAGATTATCACAGGTCTGGACGATCTGTATGAACACGACATTTCCGACCTTGATATGCAGGGCGACCTCTATGAGTATATGCTGGGAAAGCTGTCCACAGCAGGTCAGAACGGACAGTTCCGCACGCCCAAGCATATCCGTGAAATGATGGTAGAGCTTATTGCTCCTGCTCCGGATGACATTATATGCGATCCCGCGTGTGGTACGGCAGGTTTCCTCGTTTCTGCTGCAGAATACATAAGAAAGCATTATGGTGATGTTGGTAAAATGTCCGATGAACAGTGGGCGGCTTTTGAAACAACGACCTTTACGGGCTATGACACCGACCCCACAATGCTCCGTATTGCCGCTATGAATTTAATGCTCCACTCTATCACAAATCCCGATATTGACCATAAGGACAGTGTTTCAAAGCAGAACAATGTAAGCGGCAAGTACACCGTTTGTCTGGCGAATCCACCTTTCAAGGGGTCTATTGACGCAGAAAGCATCAACGATAATCTGAAGGCTGTCACCGATACAAAGAAAACGGAGCTGCTGTTCCTTGCACTGTTTCTGCGTCTGCTGCAAAAGGGCGGCAGATGTGCTTGTATCGTTCCTGACGGAGTGTTGTTCAGTGTTACTAAGGCACACAAAGCTATACGAAAGGAACTTATTGAAAATCATCAGCTCAAAGCCGTTATTTCCATGCCAAGCGGTGTTTTCAGACCCTATGCAGGAGTTTCCACGGCGGTGCTTGTGTTCGTCAAGACCGATGCAGGCGGAACGGATAACGTCTGGTTCTATGATATGAAGGCGGACGGCTTTTCTCTTGACGACAAGCGTTCCGAGGTCCCGGAAAACGACATCCCCGATATTATTGCACGTTTCCATAATCTTGATGGTGAAAAGGACAGGCAGCGCACAGACCGGAGTTTTTTTGTCCCGAAGCAGGAGATCGTGGACAAGGACTATGATCTGTCCGTGAATAAATACAAGAAGACAGAGTATGTTGCGGCGGAGTACCCGCCTGCAAGTGAGATCATGGCAGAGCTTGACGGGTTGTATAAGGAGTTGGGCGATGTGCTGGCAGAGTTGGGGGGATTGTTGGATGAGTAAATTAGGAGATATTTGTTTTATTACAATGGGGCAATCTCCCGATTCTGCAACCTATAATGAATCCGGAAATGGATTACCGTTTTTTCAAGGAAATGCCGATTTCGGAAAGATAAATCCAACAACTCGGATATGGTGCAGTGAACCTAAAAAGATAGCCAACCCAGGCGATATACTTATATCTGTCAGGGCGCCTATTGGGGCATTAAATATTGCAGATATTAAATGTTGTATTGGTAGAGGGCTTGCTTCTTTAACTGTTAATGATGATAAAAGTATCAGAAAATATATCTGGTATGCTTTGGAAAGTAAAGTTAATGAGATGATTTCTATGGGGACGGGTAGTACATTTAAGGCTATTGGCAAAGATGTACTTTATAATCTTGAAATCCCACTCCCTCCGCTTGAAATCCAGCACCAAATAGCACAAACTCTCGACAAAGTAACTCATCTGATTGATTTGTGCAACACAATTCTTGACAAACTTGACCTGCTTGTCAAATCACGGTTTGTGGAGATGTTTGGGGATTTAGAAGCAGGAACTTGCATACATCCAATCAAGAAACTTAAAGAGCTTTCTATAAAAATTTCTGATGGTGTTCATGCTAAACCAGATTACACGGAATCAGGTAGACCTTTTTTGTCTGTAGTGAACATAAAAAAGAGAAAAGTTGATTTTACTGATTGTAAATATGTTTCAGAAGAAGCATATCAGAAAATGATAAAAAGTACACACCCAGAAAAAGGCGACGTTTTATACACAAAAATCGGAGCAACATATGGCATTCCTGCTTATGTAGATACAGATATAGAGTTCTGTTTGTATGTTAGTGTATGTCTTATTAAACCCAAACATGAATTAATAAACTCTAAGTTTTTGGCTATACAAATGGATATGCCATTCATAAAGCATCAAGCAGATCGACGGATAAAAGGGATTGGTGTACCAGATTTACACCTTAATCAAATTTCTGAATTTGATATTGTCTGCCCTCCAAGGCATATGCAAGATGATTTTATAACTTTCGTAGAACAAACCGACAAAACAAAACAGGCAGTTAAGCAAATTCTTGAAAAAGCAGAAACGCTGAAAAAGGCATTGATGCAGGAATATTTTAAATGAGGTATTATTATGTTAAACTTTATTGCAAACAACTGGGTAAATTTATTGTTGATACTCGTAGGCACTTTTGCCCTTGTTACTTACATATTACAAGAACGTAAAAAAAGAATTGAAGCAGCATCATTGATAATTACACAAATAGATGAAATCCAAGATTCAATTAGAGAAATGTCAACATTTATTGTTAATGGTATATTAAATGAAACTGCTTTTTATGAAATGCTTCCAATAATGGATGAAAATTATTGGAATAAATACAGACATTATTTTATAAAGCAAATAGATAGCAAAAGCTATGACAGCATTAATAATCTGTATAAATATGCTACAGCTTTGCAGGAACAACAAACATTATTGAAAAATTTACAAAAAAACTTTTTCTTTGTTATGCAGAACACAATAACAAATATAGAAGGAAATTTGATTATTTCCGGTTTAAATAATCAAGGGAAAAATAACAATGTGAATAATAATTTTGCGATTATGATTCCTAATCATTATGATCTTACTATTAATAGTAATATTTTCTGGAATAATTATAACAAGGACAAGGATACATTAAAATCTATTATTAATCAAAAAGCGCTAACATCTTACATACCATTACAAATCACAATTAGTTTGCAAAAAATAATACAGGAATGTTCTTTACTTGAAATAATAGGATGTAATGGATATAATAAGTTGAAAAAGATTTCTGAAAAGAAATTTTAAGAATCAATCAGGAATTAAAGGAGTAAAATTTATGGATGCCAAGATTTTATTTAAATACAGACCAATTAATACGATTGAACAACTCATTCGTGTACTTGATTCAATAAAAAATTGCCGTATTTTTTTCCCAACATATAAACAACTAAACGATCCGTTGGAAAGTTCTGGTTATGTAATAGAACTAACTGGTTATGCAGGTAAAGGTGCCACTTTCCTTTCCGACGAAGAGGATAGATTTGTGCAGGTTAAAAGACAAGAGTATAGAATTCTCGCATTAACAGAAAACTGTTTTTCCCCTAGTATGTGGGCACATTATGCAAGTGATTACAAAGGTATTTGTATTGGATACTGGAAAAATGAAGTATTTTCATTAGCTAGACAGCTAAAATACATACGTGAACCCCATGTTGCAAAAAGTTCAAATGAAATGGGACTTTTTGATTTTGATGATGTTGAGTTCGATAAAGCAGTTTACGAAAGTTTTTTCTACAAACATGCCGATTGGGATTATGAGAAAGAATGGAGAATTGTAAGCAAACAGAAAGATAATTTTCTTGAATATAATTCAAGTAATCTTGCTTGCATCATTTTTGGTAATAATTTAAATGAGGAAATACGAAATTTTCTAATCAGTAATATTAATTTCAAAGTACCTATGTATTATAGTAAACCTGGTTATCGTTCATTTAGGATTAATCTTTTACCATTAGATTATAAACTTGATGGATTTGGAGGTGGTATGCCACCGTTTATTCGTGATGTGGATACGCTTATAGAAGATATTAAAGCAAATACCTAATATAACTTTTACAAAAAATTGAATAAAGGAGAAGTCAAATGAATAGCAATTATACTTTTAAACCTTCAATTGAACCAACAGATAAATATGCAAAAGCACGGCAAAAAGTTTTTGAAGCTTTTAATGCTGTCAATGAATTGTCCCCTCAACAACAAATAAATTTAGTATCAGAATTGGTGGGATACAAGGCGGCAGAACAATTTTATAAAACGATGTATCAACAATTTGGAACGAGGTAAAATATATGTCCAACTTTTCTTTCCTTACAAATATAAAAGAATACACTCTTTTCTCTGTCGCCGTGATAGAAGCAGAAAAGGTCTATGCCACCTCTCCTGCAATGTGCGCCGTGGGCTGCCGGAAGGCTCTGGAGCTTGCTGTCAAGTGGGTCTACTCCGCCGATAAAACTATCCAAATGCCATACAAGGACAATTTATCGTCGTTGATACATGAGACGTATTTCCGCTTTGCTGTGGACAGCAGACATGAGGCAAGCTGCCGTCAGTTGTCAAGTTGGGAAATACCTCTGTACATACTGAAAATTGTTGACAAGGAGTTATTTGACAATAAAGCAGTGCACAGATGTGTAAATTTATGCAGCAAGGATTTTAATAAATCTAATACATAGAATGTCATTTGCAATTTGAAAGGAGTACTATTATGGACATAAAATATGAAAGAAGAAAAAAGGAAGGTAAACCTGTGATCGCTATCTGTTATGACTTTGACAAAACCCTTTCACCTGATGATATGCAGGCACAGGGATATATTCAGGAAGTATACGGCGATGATATTTCTTCATTCTGGAAAGAATCCAATGAAATGGCAGAAATGAATGAAATGGATACTAATCTTGCATATATGTACAAAATGGTACAGGAAGCACAAGGACGTATCGTTTTTACAAAGAAAACATTGGAAGACTATGGTTCAAGAGTTACTCTTTTTCCGGGTGTAGAGGATTGGTTTGAAAGAATAAAGGAATATGGAAAAGAACATGGCGTGATCATAGAGCACTATATTATCTCTTCCGGACTTAAGGAGATGATCGAAGGTACATCTGTTGCAAAAGCGGGAGTATTTGAAAAAATATATGCAAGTTCGTTTATGTATAACGATAGGGGCGTTGCAGTATGGCCTGCTCAAGCAGTAAATTATACAAATAAGACGCAATTTTTATTCAGGATCGAAAAAGGCGTATTAGATGTAAACGATTCCGGAGTGAATAATTATTTTGCACCGGAAGATCTGCGTGTACCATTCAGGAATATCGTCTACATCGGCGACAGCGATACAGATATTCCCTGCATGAAATTAGTAAACTCCTATAGCGGTTATTCAATAGGTGTTTTTGATAATAGCAAGCTGGATAAAACAAAGGTTTACAAAATGATACATGATAACCGTATCAAATTTTTTGCCCCTGCTGATTATACTGAAGGCTCTGAACTTGATAATTTAGTCAAAGCAATTATTGATAGAACAGCTACAAATGAAATATTGGAAAATGCTCATTTTGATTGTAAAAAAGAAACAGACAGTAATGATGCCAATAAAAGAAATAACAGAGCCAAACAGCAAAGACTTGATCTGATTCTTTCATTGAATGGATGCAGAAGCTTTACTGCTACACATACAGTGATAAAAGATCTGAACAATTATGATAATTGGGAGGATGACGAAATTGATATGCTTCTTGATATTGCTTTAAGCAATAATCAAGTCCGCTATATTTTAAATGATTTTGATGTAAAAGCATTTTATCAGTCAATTATCAGACAGATGACAAAGGAAAACGAAAAATCCCAAAAAATAAATGCAGAGTTTAAATAAAATGAGGAATGATAAAATGACAAACTTTGAATTTTTAAGCAAAATCCCCGAATACAGCATTTTCTCCTCTGCAGCAATCGAAGCCGAAAAGGTATATTTCACCTCTCCTGCAATGTGTGCGATAGGCTGCCGGAAGGCTCTGGAGCTTGCTATCAAGTGGGTCTATTCCGCAGATAAAACTATAAAAATGCCATACAAGGACAATTTATCATCGCTGATACATGAGACGTCTTTCCGCTTTGCTGTGGACAGCCAGACATGGGGCAAGCTGCCGTCTGTTGTCAAGCTCGGAAACACCTCCGTACATACTGAAAAAATTGTGGACAAGTCTGCTGCTTTGCTGTCTCTTGAAAGTCTGTTTGAATTTATTCAGTGGGTGGATTATTGCTATGGTGAAAGCTATGAGGAAAGACATTTTGACCCCGCCCTTATCCCTGCTGAAAAAGTCGTTATCGACACGAAAAAGATCAAGGAGCAGGAGTCTCTTATCGAGCAGAAGGACAGCGAAATAGAAGCTTTGCAGAAACAGATAGCCGAAATGTCCGAGCGACTTACTGCGGAAAAGCAGTCCAAGCAGGAAAGCCGCAGCTTTACTCCCCTTGACCTGTCTGAGTTTGAAACAAGAAAACGGTATATTGACGTCGACCTGAAATTTATGGGCTGGACGTTTGAAGGCAATGACTCAGATGTATGGCAGGAATACGAAGTAAACGACATGGGCGGAGTTCTGGGACAGAAAGGCTATGCGGATTATGTTCTGTTCGGCCGTGACGGACTTCCCCTGGCTGTTATCGAAGCCAAGCGCACAAGCAAGGATCCCAACAACGGCAGGAAGCAGGCTGTACTCTATGCCGACTGTCTGGAACGGAGATTCGGACGCAGACCCATGATGTTTACCTCCAACGGCTTTGAGACATACTTCTGGGACGACCTTTCCTCACCCCAAAGAAAGGTGAGCGGGTTCTTCACAAAATCCGACCTTGAAAAGCTGATGAACCGCCGTGAGACACGGAAAAAGCTGACCGATATCCCCATAAATGACAAGATTACCGACCGATACTATCAGAAGGAAGCTATAAGAGACGTCTGCGAGCATATTGAAAAGGGTTTCCGCAAGGCTCTTCTGGTCATGGCGACAGGTACGGGCAAGACAAGGACAGCATCAAGCCTCACCGATGTCCTGAGCCGGGGCGGATATATCACAAATATTCTTTTTCTTGCTGACAGGACTGCTCTTGTCAAGCAGGCGAAAGACGATTTCCGGAACTATCTGCCGGATATGTCACTTTGCAATCTGTGCAGCAACAAGGATGACAGAAATGCACGTATTGTTTTTTCAACATATCCAACCATACTGAACTCAATCGACAGCACCAAAACAAAGGACGGCATTCCGCTGTTTTCCCCTGCACATTTTGACCTTATTATCACCGACGAGAGCCACAGGAGTATTTTCAAAAAATACAGGGCAATATTTGAGTATTTCGATGCGATAATGGTAGGTCTGACTGCTACTCCCAAAATTGACGTTGACCGGAATACATATGATTTCTTTGAGGTTGAAAATGGTGTTCCTACCTATGCCTATGATTATGAGACCGCAGTGCATACGGATCATGTGCTTGTGCCCTATTATAATTATGAGGTCAAGCTGAAATTCCTTGAAGAGGGCATCACATATGATGATCTTTCTGAAGAAGATAAGGCACGATATGAGGACGATTTTGCAGAGGACGGCTATGTGCCTGACTTTGTGCCCTCCGCACAGCTTAATAAATTTGTATTCAATAAAGATACGGTGGACACAGTTCTGCAGGATCTTATGGAGCGTGGCATCAAAGTCGAAGGCGGTGACAGGCTGGGCAAAACAATTATTTTCGCACAAAATAAGCCCCATGCAGAATTTATTGTAGAGCGATTCAATCATCTCTATTCCAAATTGGCTAACGGAGCATTTGCACAGCGCATCACCTGTGATGACAGCTATGCACAGACAATAATTGACGATTTCAAGATACCAACAAAAATGCCGATAATTGCTGTTTCTGTCGACATGATGGACACGGGTATTGATGTTCCGGAGTGCGTTAATCTTGTATTTTTCAAGAAAGTGCGCTCAAAAACAAAGTTCTGGCAGATGATAGGCAGAGGTACAAGACTTTGCAAAGACTTAGGCTGTATTGACGGTATAGACGGGGAATATGCGGATAAATGCCGTTTTCTGATTTTTGATTACTGCGGTAACTTTGAGTATTTCAGAGAGCATACGAACGGCTATGAGAACGGGGAAACAATGTCCCTGACGGAGAGCATTTTCTGCAAGCAGATACGGCTGATATATAACCTGCAGGAGAGCGCCTTCTCCGAAAAAGAGTATCAGGATCTTCGCAGCAGTCTGGTGGATGTATGCTGTCATGGAATATGTGAGCTGGACTATAATATCGTATCGGTGCGTCTGAAAAAAGAATTTGTGGAGAAATTCAAAAAGACGGACAGCTTTTCGGTGCTCTCCGAAATGGACAAGCACGAACTGACAAAGCATATCGCTCCGCTGATCGTTTCCAATGACACAGACGAATTGGCAAAGCGGTTCGATAATTTTATGTACGGACTGATGCTTGCAAATATGGAACAGCTCCCAAGAATGTCGTACATGAAAAAGCAGCTTTGCAGGACAGCGGAGCTTATTGAAAAGAAAGCGACTATCCCGCAGGTACAGCAGAAAATAGAGCTTATCAGAGAGATACAGACCGATGATTTCTGGGAAGAAATCAGTATTATTGCACTTGAAAAAGTGAGGGCGGAGCTTCGCACACTGATGCAGTTTCTGGACGACGGCGGCAGGATACACAAAATATTTACGGACATTTCCGACAGTGTGATAGCTTCAAAAGAGGGGGAGTCTCTTGATCCGGCATATGATTTTGAGGACTACCGCAAAAAGGTCAACCGCTATGTGGAGGAGCACAAGGACGAGCCTGTTATATACAAGCTGAATCATAACATTCCCCTTTGCAAAGAGGAGTTTGAGGAGCTTGAAAAAATACTGACAGAAGAATTAGGCGGTGTGGAGGACTACAAGCGAGAATATGGCGACACACCCTTCGGACTGCTTATACGGAAGATTGCCAAGCTGGATCATGAAAGCACTATGACGGCATTTTCGGAGCTTATCAATGACAGCTCCCTTAATCAGCAGCAGATAGCATTTATCCATAAGATCATCACGCATATAGAGAATAACGGATATATTGAAGATGTAAGGATTCTGATGAAGCCGCCTTTTGACAAGCCTTATAGTTTTATTAAGATGTTTGACCAGAAAACGAGGTCAGCTATCATTCAAGTCATTGAGAGCATCAGGAATAATGCTATAGTGATAAAGCAAATTTGAAAATGGGGTATATGAGCATATGCTTAATAAAGAAGAACTGAATGAGTTGTCAAGAGAGCAATTAATAGAGCTGCTTTTTATAGACGCAAAAAATGTTATCGCTATGGACGGAGTGTGGTTTCAGTCCATAGAAAAAGAAATGGGCATGGACAGCGCAATGCATTACGATGAGGAAGCATGGAAGCTCTATACACGTTCCGAAGCAAGAAGAATAAAAAAGTTTCTGGGACTTCCGGAACATCCCGGTCTCGAAGGACTTGCGAAAGCTATGTCATACAGAATGGTAGACAGGGCAAATCCAAGTGAAACAGTCTTAAAGGATAACAAGCTGATTTATAAGATCGTTGTATGCCGAGTCCAGGAGGCACGTACAAGAAAGAATATGCCGCTTCACCCATGCAAGAGTGCTGCTGTGTATGAATACGGCGGATTTGCAGAAGTGATCGACGACAGAATAAAATGCCGCTGCATAAGCTGTTATCCTGATGTGACTGATGATACCTGTTCATGCGCATGGGAGTTTTGGATATGACGCTATATCGGAAGGAGCTTTGCTAATTATATATGAAATGATACGGAATAGTATAGATGTAGCCAAAATGCAGCCACTAAAATTAAAAAATCCTCTTAAATGACGAAATTAAGCCATTTAAGAGGATTTAATATTATGATTTTTTTATTCCCACTCGCAAAATCAAAACCAATCTTAACTGATTTTGCTATGGTGATTTGATTCCATTTGATATGTATTGATACAGATTATCCTTATTCTATAGGGTATATTAACTTCTGCTATCAAAAAGCTATCACTGAAATGCTATCATTTTTTGCATAAGGATTAGCTTTGATAATATTATATCACAATTTTGGAATAATTTCAAGACCTTTAAAACCAGTATAAGTATTTTTTGATTATATCATTTTTCGTTGCAAACGATTATGTTTGTATTGCAGATGCTTGTATATTTTTTATCTTATAGCAATCCTCACAAAGAATATTGCAGTCTTTCATTTCAAATCTATCAGGAGAAATATTGACTCCCGTATATGGAATTTCATTATTTTTGCAAATTTCAATAATTTCCATCCTATCTTCTAATGGCATTTTGTTTCCTAAGTATACTTTTTTTATTTTAAAAAAATTGCAATTGTACTCACTGTCTGAAGATATTAGATTATCAAACGATATAAGCCTCCACTCCTGCTGGTACTTCCAATCAAGACTTTTGCTAAGTAACCCATATTTATAATAATCCCAAAGTTCATTTTCAGATGGTTTACCTGATTCTTCCACATTTACACATAGTGATGTTAAATCTGTTCGGGTGTCTGTATATATAACTGGGTATAAATTATGATATAATTCTTCAGTTTCCTTTGAATAAAATGGCATTTCATATTCAATGCAGAAACCCTTATGACTTCTTGCATAATGAGCCCACATAAGCATAGAATATGGATTTTGCGCAAAACAAGCAATTCTAAAGTGATTAGCGGTTTGCTGAATAGCATAAATTTCATTCTGTATCACTTCATTAAACGTATTATATAAACTCATTTCATTCACTTGAGGAGATACGAGATTTATTTTTAAAGTTAGCTGAAAAATTATTTTGTTTTTATGATCCATTACATTTGTTTCATCCAATCGGAAAAGTGTTTCGATAGAATTTCCTGATGAAAGGTGGAGAAATATTTTATTTGCAAGGTGATGTGCTGTTTCAATATAACTCCATTTTGTGTCAACATCTACACCGCAGGATGATGCATAATAGCGTATTCTTTGAAGAGCAAATTCATATTCGTTTACAAATATATTGCAGTCGTAAGGATCATCAAAATCAGAAGGAGGTGAAAGATATACAGTGTTATTCATCAGAGCTTCTAATGAATATTTGTGCTCAATCCCATTTTCATCCTTAGAAATGTTATTAGGAAAATATTTAAATAAACTGGTAGGCATATTAGTCAGATTGCTCATAAGAAATTTATATTGTTCCAAATCGTTTATTTGCTCTTTTGTAAAATTAATATCTCTTATGTAATATGTTGACATAATACACCTTCCTTTTATTATACTTCATCGACTCCAATACTACTCCTACTCCATTTGTAAAATCAAAACTGGTGTTAAGTAATTTTGATTTAGAAAAAATCCATTTGATAAGCGTTGATACAGGATAACATATCTGGAGGATAATTTTAAGTAATATAAAAAGATTAATTTTCGTATTATTACAAATTAGTGTAATACCCTCTCAGATATTATTAGAGCATAATTACATTATAAATGATATGTTCCAAACAAATTGGAAAATAATTTTTTAATTTGTTCGTAAATTAATTTATGAAAAACATCATTTCCAAAATAATTATAAAGTGTAGAACTACTACTGCATATAATATCTTTCTCAGTTTTTTCAATTTTTGATAACTGATCCAAAAAATATTGATCTAATTTAAGAAGTATATCAATTTTTTCTTTTTTATATTCAATTATTGGTTTTTCAAGTTTATTAGTATTTGTTTTTACTTCTATAAATTCAAAACCACTATTGCCATCCTGTCGATATACAACACCTATAATCTGTGTATTTATATATACCGTCGACAATACGGGAATATAATCATTGACAATAGTATATACTGCTTGTGATATTAGATAAACATTTTTTTTAATTTTCTCAAGTAATTGATTATCAGAATACATATCATAAGCAAAACGCCCGACATTTTTATCAATTTTCAAATCTGGTTCAATATCTAAATAATCAGTCAAAACACATTTTTTACTCAATAGTAATTTACATAGCATTGTGACCAAATTGGCTTCATTTGTATTTATATTTAACGATTTAAGATATGCAATTATATCTGTAATACTATTGGTATATAAACTCATAGTATCTATATGATTTTTTTGTATATTTATATATCTTAATTTTCTTAAAAAATTTTCTATTGTTTCAATCATTAAAACGTCAATAACATGATCAAATAAAAATTTATTTTCAAGAGCATTCTTAATTTGTTCTTTTATTATGTCAATAGCGATTTCTCTTGCAGAATCTAACCCATAAGATAATAATTCAAGATTAAAGTATCTCTCATGTATATCATTAATTGTAAATACAGAAGCTTGAATAGGTGAACTAATGCCATTAGAAAATATTATTTTAGGTTCTTTTTCAGAGGAAATTTTGATTTCAAGTTCTTTTTCTTCAAGATTTCCATTATAAATTGACAAAGAAATAGATCCACTAGAAGAATTAATATTTCCTTTAATACAAACTTTTCCGGTTGCTTGGATATTATATCCGTCAAATATACCACAAATATTATTAAAATGTGTTTCTATAATGTTCTTATAACTTTTAATCATTTGATTATAATATTTTTCTGCATATTCTAAATTTATTTCTTGAATAACAGATGTAAAATTATGTCTTGATTTAAGTGCTTTTACATACAATTTAAAATTATGTCTTTCAAGGTAATCTAAAACGTAATTTTGCTTTTGTTGGTTGGATATAATGCCTGTTAAATAACAAATTATCTCATCATATTTTTCTTGAATGGCAACAGTACTTAACCATTCATACATAGTCGAAAGCTCTGTTTGGGAAAAATATAACGCTACAAAAAATTCATGCATGGCTTTGTGAAAATATTTTATTCCTTGTAATCCATTACATATAATACCTGTTTTCCAGATAATATTATAAATTTTGTCATTATTATGTGATTTGCAGAACTCATTCAATATTTCAACAAATTGTTCTGTGCTATCACCTTTTTCATGACTATACACTGCATATTTTGCTAATACTTGTTTTATAATGGTTTCTTCATATATTGAACAAGACAATAATTTGAATTTTTCTGCAATGTATAGTTCAAATAATGCTGCATGATTTGTAGGAATTTTAAAAGTATCATCTTGTTGAGAAATTGATATAAACAATTTTAAGAATAATGGTGTTTTAATTAGTTCCAATAGTCGTTTTGGAATTTGGTGAATATTAAATTGTATTTTTCCTTTTGAATACTTACTTAATAACTCTGATACTTGTTTATCAGATAATTGTTCTAAAGAATAGTGAATAAAGTCAGTACATAGTTCATCTTTATAATTTTGTGATCTTGATGTTACTATAATAGTGCTACTGGTATCACGCCTTAATTGATGTAATTCATACATTAAAACATCATATTTATATTCAACCTCATCTAAGGCATCAAATAAGATTATAAATCCTCCCTCATGTAATCTTTTTTCAATAATTTCGCTGGTAATAAAAGGCGAAACTATATTTAATTCTTTATATATTCCTTCAGTTATGGAATTGTATACTTTTCCAAAATATCTTCCCTCCAATATTATGGGGATTTTTTCTTCTGTTTTATCGTATTTTGACAAATAATCACGCATTAACATATGAATTAGATAAGATTTGCCACCTCCAGGTTCAGAAGTAATAATTTTACTTGTTTCATCTAAAATATCTTCATATTTTCTTTTTTCTCTTTCTTGAATTATATTTGGTGTATATGAAACTTTCTCGAGGATTCTATCTACGCTTGCATATAATTCCTCAACACATCTTATTCGCATAATATTTTTGTATGCATCATATGTACCAACCTTTGTCCATTTGTCTGTGTATTCTGAATTTTTCTTCAATGTTAAAATATTATCATAATTCAGCTTGTTAATTTGTTCCCATTTTTCTGGAATTTCACTTATTAAACATGAAAAGACACAGGTATCAGAATAATTTGCATTTACTATGTACCCCTCAATTATTTCCCCATTTGAAATCATGTAAGCAACAGATTTTGTCCAAGCAGCATAAAATACTGGTTGTCCTTTTACTAAAATTTTTTCAGTTGGCTTTTTAGCTTCAAAAACCAAAAGGCTATGATTATATACCCATTCTAATTCAGACTTTGATTTTCCTCGGTGACTAGCAAAATCATTTGATATAAATTGCAAAAAATCGGCAGACTTAGTTGTTAGTGCTTTACTACCTTCGTAGCCATATACAGGGAACTCTTCTGCTCTTAAATCTTTGGGATAGCCTAAAGTTTCAAGTAATGGTACTATTAATTTACTGCGCACTTCAGCCTCTGATTGAATATTTTGTTTTAAGTATTCATTTACTAACACGGAAATATTCATTTTTTTACATCTCCTTTATTTTGAAAAGTAGGAATAACATCATTAATATTGTTATACTAACTAAATACATCTTCTGTTCGTATTACTATCAATTCAGTTGTTAATATAAAAAATTAACTTTAAATTAGAGAATGAAGTGTAATTTGCTTGTTTTTTAACTATTCCCTTGCATTTAAACGCAAGGGAATATCTTTTTACTTATAATTTTAGTTTTATTTAATTATCAATTATATTGTAACATTTGCAAATTATTTTGTCAAGAGTATGTAATTAGTTTTAATAATTATAATTTGGTATTAAATATAATTAAAGTATTAGGATAAAAGTATTAAGATGGATTAAATATTGTTCCATAAACTCAATAGAAGATATACTTTTAAAAGATGCATAACATAGGTTTTATCTATTATGCCATATATTCTAATACCACATAGTAGACAATACGGCAATAATTGAAGTACACAAAATTGCATTACCAAAATCGTGGGAACAGTGGGAATTGACGTCATAGCAAGCATAGAAAAAGTATATACTTTTTCCCGTTTACTGCCAATTTTCAAACAGCCCCATGGGTTTGAAAATCGTCATTTTCAAAATTCCGTATTCGCAATTTTGAAAAAACAGAAAATTGCTTTTGCAATTTTTTCTCTTAGGGAAACCCTAAAACCCTCTAATTTGGAATAAACAAATGATTAAACCTTAGAAGTCCCATTCATTAAAACTCGAAATTCAAAAGAAATGGAAGCAAAATGGGACTGCCACTTTTTATTCAAAGCGACAGTCCACATTATGCTCGCATATACATTTGTTTTATAAGATTACTTAGTATGTCACTGCAATGGTTGGCGTGTCAATATCCTTGTAGTTGTCATCCCTGATCCTTAATGTTATTTCAAACTCCTCTATGTCGTCTGCACAGGAAATGTTTGAATCATCAAGATACATACTCCATAAATAGATTTCCAT
>JAFLUI010000002.1 GCA_022508825.1 Oscillospiraceae bacterium | reverse complement strand
ACAGAGTATTCGAGCCGTTTTACCGTATGGATTCACGGACGGCAGACGGTTCGGGGCTTGGACTGTATGTGGTGAAGCTCCTTTGTGACAAGCTTGGCTGGACAGTCAGTACAGAATTAAAAGATGAAAATGTTTTTTCTATTGAAATAATGATATGAGTCAGGCAAGCCGTGGCTTCTCCCGGCACAAAAAAGGTTATTATTCCGACAGATCAACTATTCTTTCCGCCACCCTCTCCGCCAGATGCCTGTTATGGGTCACTGCAATAAGCCCCATATTCCGTCTTTCTGCTTCCTCTGAAATGACGCTCCATATCTGCGCCTGAGTGACAGCGTCCAGCATGGTGCTGATCTCATCACAGATAAGATAGTCCGCCCCGCTCATAAGCGCTCTGGCAGCGCAGAATCTTTGAAGCTCACCGCCGGAAAGCTCTCTGGGAAACCGTTCAAGCCATGCCCGCTCTATCCCGAAAGCGGGGAGCATATCTTCTTTGAGTCCCCCGCTTTCTTCAAGGACGCGCTTCATTCGCCATCGGGGATCCACCGCCTTTTCGGGATGCTGATAGATAAGCTGGACGGGACAGACCCCCTTTTTTGGCAGCGGCTTGCCGTCAAGCAGTATCTCTCCCCTGACAGGCGCAAGATAGCCCGATAACAGCATCGCAAGAGTGGTCTTGCCATAGCCGCTGGGAGCAAGCACCGCAAGACGCTCCCCCCGTTCAATTTTAAGTGAGCAGTCCTCAAGTATCCATGGGGACTTTTTATTATATCTGAAATAGACATTCCTCGCTTCAAGAGCCATGAAAGCACCTCACTTTCTTTCATACTCAAAGCCGTTCTGGGGCAGAGCCCTCCATAATGCTTTTGAATATGGGTGGCTTAAAGTGCCTGCTTTAAAATCGGACGCAGAGACCGTTTCCACAGTTGTCCCCTCATAAAAAACAGCCACCCTGTCAGCAAATGATGCAGCAAGGTCGATGTCATGGGTTATGAGAATGACCGCTTTTCCCTCGTCTGCCAGCTCACGGAACATTTTAAGAGCCTCCAACGCCTGGTCAAGGCTCATGCCCGGTGTAGGCTCGTCTGCAATAATAAGCTCTGCGTCTGTCATAAGAGCGGCGGACACCAGCACACGTCTTGCCATGCCCCCCGAAAGCTGAAATGGATACATTTTCTCTGTTCCATCGGGAAGTCCGAAGCGTCTGAAAAGCTCTCTTCGTTTATCTGCCGATCCTGCTGTTCTGCTGTGTCCCTCCGCCTGCGCACCCACCTTCATCAGCGGGTCAAGAAATTCTACCGACTGGGGCACAAGAGCGATCTCTGTCCCCCGGAGCTGTTTTTGCAATGCGGGTGTCAGCTCCCGACCCTTATAAAGAAGCTGACCCTTTACTGCGGCATTTGATGGGAGTATTCCAAGAATGGCAGAAGCAAGCAGACTTTTCCCCGCTCCCGAGGAACCTGCAACAGCGACTATCTCCCCGGGATACACCGTCAGGGACAGACCGGCGATCACCTGCAGGTCTGTCTGTTCAAATCCCCTGTCATACATACGGAATGAGACGGACAGGTCATGTATTTCAAGCAAAGTCTGTTCCATAGTCTCCCTCCTATTCCTGGACTGTGTATGGGTCGATAATCATTTTCAGGCAGTCCCCCAGCTTGTCGATAAGCAGGACGATAAGCACAAGGGTAAGTCCCGGAAGCACTGCAGACCACCACATCCCTGCAGTCAGGTACCGCATACTTTCCGAAAGGATGATGCCGATGGCAGGCTGTTCGGGGGACAGTCCGAAGCCTAAAAAGGACACCGTGGCTTCATGAAGTACGGCGTGGGGGAACATCAGTATCAGTCCCACTAAAAACTGGGGCGTCAGATGGGGCAGCAGATGATGTGCAAGTATCCATGCAGACGACCTTCCAAGCTTCCGGGACACCGCTATATAATGTCTGTCACGGAGCTGCAGCACCTCTCCCCTTATAACACGGGCAAGACTGCACCAGTGTGTTGCGGCGATGCCGATAAGCAGCCCCTTAAGTTCCCGTCCCATTGCAAAGGAGATAAGCATGACAAGAATAGTATGAGGTACGCTCATTACAAGGTCAATGAGCCAGCCTATAAAGGAGTCCGCAAGCCTTGACCCGGAAGCAGCAGCGGCTCCCGTCAGCACTGCAATGACCCCGCTTATTACAGATGCCGCAAGCCCTACCGTCATGCTGACAGACAGTCCCTTGACAGTCCTAAGCAGCAGATCCCGTCCCAGAGTATCCGTTCCGAATGGGTGGGCAAAGGACGGTGACTGCCCCGCATCAAGGAAGCTTCCGTTTACAGCCTCATCGGGGATAAGTGCTCCGCAGACATATATCGCCGTCAGCAGCACCGCCATTATGACGGTGAGGATAACTGTTTTTTGACGTTGGTTCAGCTTCTTCATCGTTCTCCCTCCCTTATATGAGGGTCAATGACTCCGTAAAGCAGGTTTGCGATCATATTGCCCACTCCAACAAAAAGAGCGGAAAACAGGGTCACCCCAAGAAGCAGTGGGACGTCCGAATTAAGTCCCGCCGCCGCAGCCGCGCTTCCAAGCCCCGGATAGCTGAACACATTCTCCGCAATGACCGATCCTCCGAACAGCTCCGCAAAAGATGCAAACTGCAGCGTCAGCGCAGGTATAAGGATATTCCGCAGTCCGTGACGGCAAAGGATAGTCCATTCGCCCTCTCCCCTTGCCCTTGCAAAAAGCACATACTCACTGCCAAGCACGTCCGACAGCTTCTGACGGGTGTGCAGTGCGATATTTGCAAAGGACATCAGGCTCAGTGTAAACGCAGGCAGCAGCAGATGGTATATCCGCTGTCCGACGGTAACATCACTGTCAAGGACACCGATGGGAGCGGAAAAACCGATGGGGAACCAGCCCAGCTGCACCGAAAACACCAGCAGGAAAACCAGTCCCAGCCAGAATGTTGGGAGGGAGCTGATAATGTAGCAGACCTTTTTAAGTATCCTGTCAGGAAGCCTGTCTTTGTACATCCCCATAACGCAGCCAAGAACAAATCCTGTCACTCCTGACAGCACCCATGCGCAGAGCATCAGTGCCAAAGAGCCCCGGAACCGCTCTCCGATGATATCCGCCACAGGTCTGCGGTAAAGGGAGGACTCCCCTAAATTGCCATGCAGCACCTGTGAGAGCCAGCCAAGATACCGTTCTGCGGGAGGCTCATTCACACCCCAGTAGTCCTCTATCTCCGCCCTCTGCTCGGGAGAAACGGCGGCACCAAGTCCAAGGATATACTGCTGCACAGGGTCAACAGGTGAAAGGCTGACCAGCGCAAAGGTAACGACCGTCACCGCCAGCAGCAGGGAAACAAGCCTGACACCGTATGAAAAAAATATCCGTATAAGACGGCTTACTGTTCCTTTCATGATTCCTCCCAAAACCAGTCCTGAAGATTCTGTATCAGCGGCAGACCGTGTCCATGACCGTGTATGGGCTGCTCTCCGATGGAAAGCCCGTCCCGCACATATGTAACATGGTCAAGGTTCACTATCCACACCCATGGACACTCCCCTTTCATGGCAGTGCCTGTAGTGCCGTCCCATTGTACCTTTTTCCAGTATTCATTTGCTTCCGACTCCGTGAGAGCCTTCATGGCAGCGTCAAGATAAGTGTCCGTCACTTCGCTCATGTAGCCCTCCGGGTTGTAAAAATCGTCAAGGAGAGCCCCCTCAGAGCGGTACAGATAGTAAGTCTCATTTGGATTTGCAGAGCCCCATCCCATCATGACAGCGTCAGAGAACATCCGTCTTGAGATTTCGTCCCAGCTTGTACCCTCCACATTTATTTTTATGCCGATATCCTTTACCTGCTCTGCAGCAGCCATTGCCACAGCCTGACGCACAGAGTCCCCGGCAGGATATATGCAGTTAAATTCCGCTTTGATGCCGTCCCTTTCAAGGATACCGTCGCCGTCAGTGTCAGACCATCCCGCATCGGCAAGAAGCTTTTTTGCATACTCCCTGTCAGTTTCGATCACCACCTCGGGGTTGTTCCATGGCATACCGTCATTTTCGGAATATGCAGGACGTCCGAATCCGTTCAGGACAGTATCCGCTATCTGCTGACGGTCTACACCATAGGCGACCGCCTGGCGTATCTCTATATTGCAGGTCACATTGTTTCCGACAGGTGCGCCGTTTTCGGCGGTCTCCCCTTTATCGGGAAGGACAGGCATGGTAAATCCGCGATTGTCTGCCGATGGTATAGCTTCAATATGGTAACCGTCCACATCTGTCTTTCCAAGAGAAGCGGAGGAGTAAGCCACGTCCACCTGTCCCGCACGGACAGCGGCAAGAGCTGCGTCCTCGGACATAAACACCACCGTAACGGTTTTTATAGAGGGAGCCCCCCCGTAATAATTTTCGTTGGCGGTAAAGACAAGCTGCTCCTGTGGTCTCCATTCTGCAAGCTTGTAGGGTCCCGAACCAATGGGACTGATACCATAGTCTTCACTGTAAGCGTGTTCCGGAACTATGCCCACCGATGCAAGGGTGTTAAGAAAAATGGAGGTGGGTCCTGACAGTGTGACCTCTACCGTCCTGTCGTCAATGGGGACGGATTTTTCCATGTAGGTCAGGTCAACGGAGCCATGGGCTGACTTTGCTGTTTCCAGAGTGAAAGCCACATCGGCGGCAGTGACCCTTTCCCCGTCGGTGAAATAAGCATCGTCACGGAGAGTAAATGTCCACACCAGACCGTCATCTGACAAGGTGTAGTCTATGGCAAGGTCGTTTTCAAAGTCAAGACCTGCGGTGTATCTTACAAGAGTGCTCTGGACTATGGGATAGTTCCCGTGTCCCCAGCCCTTGACGGGGTCAAGAGTTTCAGGCTCCGAGCCTATGGCGATAACAATGCTGTCCCTGTCACGGGGATAACTTTTTCCCCCGCAGGAGGGCACCGTCAGAAGCAGGAGAGCCGCCAGAAGCAAAGATAGTATTTTTCTGATATCCATTCTTAGTTTCCTTTGACGTGATTTATCATGCTTGCGATATAGCCTGCCCCGAAGCCGTTGTCGATGTTCACCACCGACACGCCGCTTGCGCAGGAATTGAGCATGGACAAAAGCGCGGACAGTCCGTTAAAGGACGCTCCGTACCCCACGCTTGTAGGGACTGCAATAACGGGACAGTCCGCAAGACCGCCTATCACGCTTGCAAGAGCCCCCTCCATTCCCGCAATGGCGATTATGACCGAAGCGCCCATGATGTCCTCCAGATGTGCAAGTGTGCGGTGGAGACCCGCAACTCCCACATCGTAGAGACGAACCACCTCATTGCCAAGGACGGACGCTGTCAGCGCCGCCTCCTCAGCAACGGGGATATCGCTTGTCCCCCCGGTTGCAACCACTATCTTTCCTATGCCGTCAGGGTCGGGTATGCGTCCCACTATGCCGCAGCGGGCATCCTTGTAATAAGTCATGGGGTGTGTGACCTCAACGATGGCGGCGGCTTCCTCAGAAAGACGGGTGATAAGGATGGTGTCCTGTCCGTTTTTAAGCATGGTGTCCACTATCCCGATGATATGCTCCGGGGTCTTTCCTGCTCCGTATATCACCTCTGCCGCTCCCTGACGGAGCTTGCGGTGCATATCCACCTTTGCGTATCCTATGTCCTCAAAGGGCTTGGTCTTAAGCTTCAGGAGAGCGTCCTCCACAGAGACGCTTCCGTCACTGACCCCCTCCAGCAGTTTTCTTATATCAGTATTCATATCTTTACCTCGCATTCAAAAAAGCACACCTATCCCCTTCTGGAGATATGTGTGCTTTCAAAGCATACTATTTAAATTTATCCGATTGTATAAAGCCCGATCTTTTGGGACGCTTCTGCGTCTTAAATGACGGCTTCATGCCGCCTGTATTATTATACACCGGTCAGACCAAAAAATCAAGAGTTTATCCAAAATATATTGAATAATATTTTCTTATATGATATAATGGCATTAAAATAAAACAGCAGGAGGTCAATACATGGATAATTTTAATTTTTACAGCCCCACCGAGTTTGTATTCGGCAAGGGCAGGGAATCAGAGTGCGGAGAGTATGTGAAAAAGTACAGCAAGGGCAAGGTGCTCATCCACTACGGCGGAGGCTCTGCTGTAAAGTCGGGACTTCTTGACAGGGTAAAAAAGTCCCTGACAGACAGCGGTATAAGCTTCACGGAGCTTGGAGGGGTACAGCCCAATCCCCGTGACACTCTTGTGTATAAGGGCATTGAACTGTGCCGCAAAGAAAATGTAGATTTTATCCTTGCAGTAGGCGGAGGCTCTGTCATCGACTCTGCAAAGGCTATTGCCGCAGGAGTGCCTTACGAGGGGGATTTCTGGGACTTCTACAGCGGAAAGCACGTTGAAGAGGCTCTGCCTATAGGCGTAGTCCTCACTATCGCAGCGGCAGGAAGCGAGGGCTCGGGAGATTCGGTCATCACTAAGGAGGATGGTCTGATAAAGAGAGGCACCGGCTCGGACGTGCTGAGGGCGAAATTCTCGGTGCTTGACCCTGAGCTTACCCAGACACTGCCTGCATATCAGACCGCCTGCGGTGCAACGGATATCATGGCTCACGTCTTTGAAAGATATTTTACCAATACAAAAGAGGTTGAAATAACAGACCGTCTCTGCGAGGCTGTCCTTATAACCATGGTAAAGGAGACCCCCAGAGTCATAGCAGACCCAAACAACTATGAAGCCAGAGCCAACATAATGTGGGCGGGCATGGTTGCACATAACGGTCTTGTTGGAGTGGGCAGAAGTCAGGACTGGAACAGCCACGGCATCGAGCATGAGCTGTCCGCACTTTACGACTGCGCTCACGGAGCGGGTCTTGCGGTTATAATGCCCTCATGGATGGAGTTTGTCTACAAGCATGATGTTATGCGCTTCTGTCAGATGGCTACCAGAGTTTTCGGCTGTCAGATGAATTTTGAAGACCCGGAGTCTACCGCTTTAGAGGGTATCCGCTGCTTCAGGCGCTTCCTCCACGGCATCGGTATGCCAATCAACTTTGAGGAGCTTGGCGCAAAGGAAGAGGACATCCCCGTACTTGTGAAAAAGCTTGGCATAGGGGACGGCAAAAGAGGGGGCTTTGTAAGTCTTTCCTCCGATGATGTCGCCGAAATATACAAGATAGCTGCAAAAGCAAGTCTATGAGTATAAGCAAATAAAAAATCCGTGGGAATGTCCAAAAAGACACTCCACGGATTTTTTCATCAGTCGTACCGTTCGTCAATGATACGCTTTGTCTTCTTTTCGCTTCTTGGCAGAACGCCTATCTCCACAGGCTTTACAAGAGGCGTAAAGCCTATTTTACTCTTGATCTTGTCTGCGATGCGTCTGCTCAGGTCTGCGAAATCCACGCTGCCGTTGGTCTCCACATAGATGCGCATTGTATCCTTGCCGTCCAGATGGGAAATGCGTATCTGATACTCACTTGATATCTCGGGGAAGGTTTTAAGCACCTCCTCGATCTGTGCGGGAAATACGTTTACGCCCTTGATCTTCATCATATCGTCCGAACGTCCGATGATGGTGTCGATGCGGGGGTATTTGCTTCCGCAGGGACAGGGCTCCGGGATGATTCTTGACAGGTCGTGGGTCCTGTATCTGATAAGGGGAGCACCCTCCTTTACAAGAGTGGTGATGACTATCTCTCCCACCTCGCCGTCTGGGACATTTTTTCCCGTGGCAGGGTCGATTATCTCCAGATAGAGGAAGTCGTCCCAGTAGTGCATACCACGCTCACCGGGACAATTTATGCCGATGCCGGGACCGTAAATTTCCGTCAGACCGTAGATATCATAAAGCTCGATTCCCAGCTTTTCCGCAATGGTCTCACGCATTTTATCTCCCCAGCGCTCCGAGCCGAAAACTCCCTTTTTCAGCTTTATTTTATCCCGTATGCCACGTTTTTCGATCTCCTCCGCCAGAAGCAGTGCATAGGAGGATGTAGAGCACAGCACCGTGCTTTGCAGGTCTATCATCATCTGTATCTGCTTGTCGGTGTTGCCCGGTCCCATGGGAATGACCATCGACCCCAGCTTTTCCGCACCGTTCTGGAAGCCGATGCCCGCTGTCCACAGACCGTATGCGGGAGTTATCTGTATCCTGTCCATGTTTGTGATGCCTGCCGTCTCGTAGCAGCGGCTGAACATTATCGCCCAGTCGTCCACGTCCTTTGCAGTATATGGGATTATGACGGGAAGTCCTGTAGTTCCCGAGGATGAATGTATACGTACTATCTCATTTTCGGGAGCTGTCATAAGTCCCAGAGGATAGGCGTCCCGCAGGTCGTTCTTTTCGGAAAACGGGAGCTTTTCAAAATCCTCCGAAGTCTTTATTTCCGATATCCCTGCCGCCTTCAGCTTCTTTCCGTAAAAGCTGTCCGATGCTGTCAGTGCGGCTATCCTGCTGTTCACCAGCCCTATCTGTTCTGCTGATATCTTCATTTTAAGTACCGTCCTTTCCTGACCGTGCCCCGTAGTCCAGCGCACGGCAGTTTATTTCATAAAACTGTGGCTTTACCCGTTTCTGCATGACGCTTTTTATCTCCTCCGCTGTAAAGGGAATCACACCGCTTTCAAGAGCCGCACCAAGCAGTACCATATTCAGTGCTTTGGGTGAGCCCACCTCACTGCAGGCGGCGGAGCCGTCCACTATGGTAAGCTTCTTTACATTCTGCTTAAGATATTCTGTCATTTCAGAGCCGTCATAGGAGGAGCGGCTCAATACCGAGGACACTGGAATGACGGGACATTTATTTACCACCACGCTGCCGCCCTCTGCAAGATATGGCAGCATCCGGACAGCCTCCGCAGGCTCGAAGCCTATGATAAGGTCAGCGGAGCCTTTCGCCAGCATGGGAGTCTGAATGTCGTCCCCCATGCGCAGATGACTGAAAACACTGCCTCCCTTCTGAGCCATGCCGATGGTCTCGGCGCTCATGACAGGGATATTCTTTTCCATTGCCGCCGCAGCAAGGAGCTTGGACGCCAGCACAGTGCCCTGACCTCCAACGCCGCAAAGCAGGATGTTCTTATTCATGGTCATCCCCTCCTATTGCTTCTACAGGACAGACCTGCTCGCACAGACCGCATCCTGTACACATACCGCCGTCAATAGTGACCTGACCGCTCTGCATCGTTATAGCGGGACATCCAAGGTAGGTCATGCATTTTTTGCAGTTTATGCATATCTCCCTGTCCACATTCTTTGCAGGGGAGGTGTTTTTCGATACACCCACACAGGGGGACTTGAAAATAATAGCCTTGACGCCCTCCAGAGCGGAGATTCTTTTCACACAGGCGACAGAGCCTGCCAGATCAAGAGGGTCAACTGTTTCCACTGCTGTCACGCCGATGCCCTTCAATATCTGCTCTATTGATATTTTCTGAACGATCTCTCCCATCATGGTCTGACCTGTGCCGGGATGGGGCTGGTGTCCCGTCATGGCGGTTGTGGAGTTGTCAAGGACTACAAGAGTCATATTCGCCTGATTGTAGACTGCATTTACCACTCCCGTAATTGCGGAAGCGAAAAATGTGGAGTCCCCCACAAAAGCAAAGCAGACGGTGTCCGGCTCAATCTTTCCCACTCCCTGTGCAATGTTGACTCCCGCACCCATGCAAAGACAGGTGTCTACCATGTCAAGAGGCATTGCATTTCCCAGAGTGTAGCAGCCGATATCCCCGCAGAAAATGGTCTTTTTGCCGTTCATCGCTGCCTTGACTGCATAGAAGGACGCCCGGTGCGGACACCCCGCGCAAAGCACCGGCGGACGCACAGGAAGCGGCGGAGACTCTGGCAGAGACACGCTTCCGTGACGCTCCCAACCCATAAAAGCAGCAAGAGCTTCTGCTATGCCGTCTCTGGTATTTTCTCCTGCGGAGGGCATATCTCCCGTCATCTTGCCCCGTATAACAGCGGGGAGATGATATTTCCCGCAGACATAGGTCAGCTCACGCTCGATAACCGGGTCAAGCTCCTCTATGCACAGCACCTCGTCCAGTCCCGATAAAAATTCCACTGCAAGCCTTTCGGGAAAGGGAAACGGCGTGGAGACCTTCATAAGTCTTGGAGCGTCCTTCCCCTTAAGCTCCTCAGTCACATAGGAAAAGCTTATGCCCTGAGAGACAACTCCTTTTTTGCAGGAGGGGTCGCCGGAGGGATATATGCGGTTCTTGTCGTAATCCGAAAACACATCGGAGAGTTCTGCGTTTCTCTTTTCAATGGCTATATGATTCTGATAGGAAAGTCTTGGGAAGATGACCCATTTTGAGGAGTCCTTCATAAAGCCCTCAGGCTCACATTTATGATATTCCTCTGTCTCCCGGACATTTATGGACGCATATCCGTGACACACACGGGTAGTGGGTCTGAAAATGACGGGGGTTTTATATTTTTCGGAATAGTCAAAGGCGTCCTGTATCATGTCGTATGCCTCCTGAACAGAGGAAGGGTCAAAGCATGGCAGCTTGGAAAATGAAGCAAAATGACGGGTGTCCTGCTCGGTCTGAGAGGAGATGGGTCCCGGGTCGTCTGCCGCCATTATGACCATGCCTCCCTTGACGCCCACATAGGCAAGGCTCATGAGAGGGTCGGAAGCAACGTTCAGTCCCACCTGCTTCATGGTGACCATGCTTCTTGCGCCTGCATAGGCAGCTCCTGCGGCAAGCTCCAGAGCGGCTTTTTCATTTACCGACCACTCTACATAGAGCTCCCCTTTATTCTGCTTCGCGGCAGTCTCCAGAACCTCGGTGGAGGGCGTTCCCGGGTATCCCGAGACAACTCTCACACCTGCGGCAATGGCTCCCATTGCAATGGCTTCATTGCCCATTAAAAATTCTGTATGCACTTTATTTTCCCCCTCTCAGGATCTTCATCGCCTCGTCCTCACTCACTTCCTTAAGCGCAGTGAGCGCCTTTTCTATGCGGTCATGCATTTCCTGCTCCAAAGGCTTTTCAAGCCATATTTTTAGCTGTTCGGCAGCTTTTATGCTTTCAAAATCATCTATCAGGTCAGCGACTTTTGAAAGCTCTTTCTGTGTTACGGCAAATGTACTATCTGACGCTTCCTCTGCACCCTCTGACCCTTCCGCATCTCCGCTGTCTGCAGGACTGTTATACTCGGAAAGATCCTCTCCCCTGAGATCAAGATACATTTTTGCCAAGCCCTCCCGGACTTTGTTCCAGCTGTCAAGCAGCTCATCCCAGTGAGCCTTTACGAACTCTGCGTCGCCGTCCTTGGAGGCTTTTTCGTGCTCAAAGGCTATCTCCGAAAGTCCCGATGCTCCAAGGGTCTTTGCATTTCCCTTAAGAGCGTGGACTATAGTGGAATAATCCTTCATGTTTACGTCTGCAAGATACTGTTCAAGCTTCTGACGCTTATCCCTGTCCTTTACAAACATACCCACAAGGTCAAGATAAAGCTCCATATCTCCTGCAGAATAACCCAGTCCCTGCTTTACGGATATGCCGTATTCAAGATATGTTTCGTGCTCCGGAGCTTCTTCCGAAACAGACTGCGGCGGCTGTTCCTTTTCCGCCTGACCGCTCTCCTGCTTCTGACTGTCCGCATATGTCACCAGCTCCTCGGGCAGATACTTTACAACCATCTGTTCAAGCAGCTCGCCGTCTATGGGCTTGGTGAGGTAGTCGTTAAAGCCCTCCTTAATATACATTTCCCGTACTCCCGAGATAGCATTCGCCGTCAGAGCAACGACAGGAGTATCCGCATTTGGCCAGCCATGGAGCTTCTTTATCTCATGAAGGGTCTCGATGCCGTCCATTTCAGGCATCATATGATCCATGAAAATAATATGGTAATTCTGCTTTTTGATAAGCTCCAGACATTTCTTTCCCGAATCTGCCGTATCCACATTCACCTTTGTGCGGCCCAGAAGCGCCTTGAACACCTCCAGATTCATAGCGTTGTCATCTACCACCAATACATTCGCCTTAGGAGCTTCAAATATCTTTCCTGCATTTTCCTGATGCTTTATATGCCTGTTCTTTACGCTTTCAAAATCCCCTGTAGGCTCGTCATTTACCACCTTCTGAGGGATAGTCACTGTAAATGTGGAGCCCTTCCTGTACTCGCTTTCCACCTTCATATCGCCGTCCATAAGCTTAAGCAGCGACATGGTGATGCTCATTCCCAGACCTGCACCCTCAATGTTGCGGTTTTTCTCCTCGTCAAGTCGCTGGAAGCTCTTGAACAGATTTTCCATATCCTCTTCCTTGATACCAAGACCCGTATCCTGCACGGCGATCTTCATTATGAAGTCCCCGTCCTCTGTTTTTAAGGAGGACATATGCATTTCAACACTGCCCTCGGGAGTGTACTTCACGGCATTTGTCAGAAGATTGACTGCTATCTGCTTTATCCTTACATCGTCGCCGAAAAGGACAGAGGGCATATTCTCGTCAAGAATGAACCTGACCGCCAGATTCTTTTCCTTTGCCCGGATATATGTCATGTTCCACAGATCGGTGACAAGAGAAGCCGTCTCATATTCCACCGGCACAATATTCATCTTTCCCGACTCTATCTTCTGCATATCAAGGATATCGTTTATAAGGAAAAGGAGAGTTTTTCCCGATGTCCTGATATTTTCCGCATATCCGAGAAGCTTTTCGTCCCGACATTCCCTCAGTATCATTTCGTTCATACCGAGAACAGCATTGATAGGCGTCCTGATCTCGTGTGACATATTTGAAAGGAACATGGATTTTACCTGCTCAGCCTTTATGGCAGACTCGGCAGCCTCCTTGAGGCTTTTGTTTGCATAGCGCTGCCACTCTGTCATTCTGTGGATAACAGTATTTACAGCTGTTATGCAGACTCCGAAAATTATCGTGTAAAGGAGCACATACTCAAAAACATTTCCGTAGATGCGCCACCAGTCCTTGACCACAAAAAGTCTGAAGCCTGAAGCGGTCTCGTCTATGGAAGCGCACACCTTATACCGTCCGTCGTAATCCTTAAGGATCACCGTTCCCGACTGGCTGTACAGCTTATCATAGACAAGGTCGTGGATATTGACCATTTCATCCGCATTGTCCGAAAAATGATATTCGGGATTAGGATGGTCTATAATGATGCCGTTTTTGTCCACCAGGAATGCATATCCGCTTTCCGAATAGCTTTCGCCAAGGATATCATACAGCACGTCCATGTAGAAGTCGATGGCAAACACACCGTAAAAATCTCCTGCGTCCGACTGCACCACCTTTGAAAAGGTTATGCAGTATTCTCCCGTTCTGGCGTCGTAATAGGGCTCGGTGAGGTTGAAGCTGTCAGCTGTCAGCGCGCCTATATACCAGGGTCTTTCCTCCTCCACATAGTCAGGCTCGGGAACCCAGCCGTTGTTCATCACCATGGGGTGACCGTGGGGAAAATCGGGATTAGCGATATATGTGGCAGAAATTTTAGGATACCCTCTTGTGATGTCGTCCAGGAATTTTACCATTTTGTCATAATCGTCAAGAAGATCAGGCTTTGCAGCAATAACATTTTCAAACATATCCAGTATGCTCTGCTGCTCCAGCACCCAGTTTCCTATCCTGTGGTTATAGCTGTTAAGCTCACCTTCCATCTTGGCATGGCTTTCGCTTGTAGTCATGAATGTGCTGACGGATATGGCGATTATCATTGTAGCAACAAATATCAGGGTTATGACCACCCGATATACACGCTGGGTCTCCTCGGTGATAAGCACGCCCCTGCTGCTGATCCTTTTGCTTATCTTTGTTTCTTTTTTTACGGTTTTCTGCGGCTTCTGGATATCCTGCAGACTTTTTATGATGTTCAGCAGTTCGGAATCGATATCCCGTATGCTGTCTGTATTTTCCGAAGCATTTTCCCCTGCCGTTTCTTTCAGGCGGTGTCTGAGCTTGTCCAGACTTTCCTTGACAACGGAAAAATATTTTCCTACCGCATGGGAATCCGCTTCCGCACGCTTTCTATGCTGGATACTCAGTATACTGATAAGTGCCACCGCAAGCACGAGAAGCAAAGATAATCCGAAATTCCACAGGAGCTGCACATAGATGTCTCTGTAAAGGGACCAATTGCTGACGCTGCACATCATATACCAGCCGTTTTCCGTGCGGCTGCAGAAGATGGTATTGTCCATGCCGCCTATCTCCGTCTCCATAGACGAGCTTTCCCCGTCCATAGCCAGGGCTCTGAGAAATACGTCCCTGTACTGAGGCAGACTGGAAGCAAGCTTCTGACCTATCATTTCAGGATCGGTATAGCCTACTATAGTTTCGTTTTCATCGACGATGATGGCATCTCCGTATCCATCGCTTTTCATTGCATCTATATATGACTGTATCTCTGCCACGCTGTAGTCCACCACGAGTATAGTCCTGCCGTCTGAAAGAAGAGTTACTACAGAGAAGCACATACTGTCTGTAAACGCGTCCTTATATGTAGGAGATATGTATATATCCTTGTCCTGATTGGCAAGAAAATAACGGTACCACATTCTGTCCTGAAGAACATAGTCCTCCGGAGTTTCCATATCCGATATCAGCACATTGCCTTCCACAACGCAGAATACATTTATGCATATGCCGCCTGCGATAACATTTTCACGCCTGCGCTGGTTGGACAGGAACTCACGTACCTCCTCTTCATCAGCGCCGTCTGCTAGCATTTCATCAAGCTCTTTGGAAACTCTTTCGATGGTGTTTTCTGCGCGGGTCAGGGATTTCTGCAGACCTGCAGAAATATTCTGTATCCTCATTCTTCCGATCTCTTCTGTCTGCACCGAAGCGACCTTATACATAAGAGATATATTCAGCAGCATAATAGCGATCAGACCGACCGTTACTATAGCAACAAATATATGAGAAGCCTTTGTACTTAGCTTGAATCTTTTCATATTCCCCTCCGCCAGATCACAGTATTATTATACAATTATACCATAATACGCAATATTTTGCAACAGTTTCCCCATGATTTTAATATAATTGTCACGTAAAAAAGAAATAAAGTATTGACAATATCCTGTCAGCAATGTATAATAAGTATGAAAAGTATGATTTGTAAAAGGAGAGTGTTTATGAAAAAACCGGGAGGCAAATATGCATGGACAGTCACCGTAGGGACAAAAGGACAGATCGTAATACCCAAGGAAGCAAGAGAGGTTTTCGGCATTGAACCCGGCGATAACCTGATAATACTTGCCGATGTGAAGCGCGGTATGGCGATCCCGCCCAAGAATACGTTCAACGAATATTTCAGTAAGATATTCGGCAGCAGCAAGGGGGAATAATTATGCCGACATTTTTAGGGATACCGCTCCACGGATGGATACAGATGATGATCGGCGCAGCGGTGGGGGGCTTTTTTCTTGTAAAGTATCTTGTAAGACCCAAAAGAAAGAATAAAAACGAGTATATCATCAAAGACGTACATATCATCGTGGGAGACGGCACCGAGCTGTTCCGTCAGAATGTGTATGTAAAGGACGGCATTATAAAGGAGATATCTCAAGGCGAGCTTGACACAAAGACAGCTCAGATCATTGACGGAACTGACAAAACGCTCATGCCGGGACTGATAGACTGCCACGTCCACATTCAGGGACTGAACAACCGCAGCGACAAGGACAGCGATGCTTTTCTGTACGGCACCATGCCGGGTATCTTCAAAGAAAGGATACTGCCATACGGCATCACCACCGTAAAGGATCTCTGCGCTCCCGAGCATTTTATCTATAAGCTGAGAGACGAGATAAGGAAGGGTAAGATAACCGGTCCCGAGCTTCTTGTGACAGGACCCAACTTCACCGCTCCGGACGGACACCCGGCGAACACTCTGGGAAAGGACAATCCATGGATACGCAGGGAGATGGCGATAGAGGTCGCCACTCCCGAGCAGGTCAGCGAAGGTATCGACAGGCTGAAGCAGGCAGGCTCCGATTTCCTGAAATTCACCTATCAGGGCGGAGACTACTGGTATTTCGATGAAAAGCTCCATATCAACAGGCTGGACAAGTCACTTATGCAGCAGATCATCAGCGAGGGCAGGGAAAAGGGTCTTAAGACCACCGCCCATGTTTTTTACAAGGAGGACGTGCAGGAGCTTCTTGAAGCAGGTATCTACGGCATTGAGCACGGCGTCCTTGATACAAAGCTTGACCCGGACGACCCGATCATAAAGCTGTGGAAGGACAGCGGAGCCCGTTTCGTCCCCACCGTCAATGCAATGACCTATGAAAAGGAGCCCACCAGACTTCCAAACAGTCTGCATAATCTGAAAATACTGTACGACGCAGGCATACCAATCGCAATGGGCACTGACAATATGTTTGAGATGATGGGCGGAGACGTTGAGCACAGGGAGCTTGCCTATTATGTAGAAGCGGGTCTCACTCCCATGGAAGCGATAGTCCTTGCCACAAAGAACGGAGCCGAGCATCTGGGCATTTCGTACAGAAAGGGTCTTGTGCGCAGCGGAATGGAAGCCGACCTTATCCTGCTTGATGAGGATCCTGCAAAAAATATTGCAAATATGCAGTTCATCGACAAGGTGTTCCTGAAAGGAAAGCTGGTATTTTCACAGAATGTTATCCAGTCCTACGACATCCCCGCCTACACCTATCCCGAGGGAGTATCGGCAATGAGATACGAAAGGACGGACGGCAAGGAGGAGCAGGAGGTCATCGTCTCCGACTACGCAGACAAGCAGCAGATAGTCCGGATAACATACCGGGACGGTTCTGAGTGGGCAAGGGATGAGTACACCGTGGACTCCAGCCTGTCGGCAATGAAATGGCATTACAGCAGACCCTCGGACAATACGGATATCACCGCCGAAAAGCAGGACGGCTATATCCACATGACGGGTACCTTTAAAGGCAAGGCTCAGGACAAGACCTTCAAGATCAGCGACGGACTCTGGTACCAGATGATGGACATGGCAATGCCTGCGTTTATCGCATCCTCCGAAAAGGAGATCGTGTTCTATTCAATAGGCACGGGAGACAACCGGGGAGCAATGGGTCTTGGTGAATTTGCCGCAAAGAAAGAGGGGGAGGAAACAGTCACCGTAAACGGCGTCTCCTGTGACTGCGTAAAAATAAGCTTTGTGCTTACCGTGTTCTCATGGGCTTGGAAAGGACTTTACTGGTACGACAAGAAAACAGGACAGATGGTCCAGAGCGGAGAACAGGCGGGGGGTACAAAAAAGATCACCTATACGCTGAAAGAGCTAAAGTAATATCCATTAACTAAAAAATCCGTGAGCGTCTGCAAAGACACCCACGGATATTTTTTAGCCTTTTTTCTTTGTAACAAATGTCTTATTCATCCATTTGATTCTGTCGTTTATCCATTCAAGCAGATAATATGAGCAGTCTGTTGCGTTTGCATCGGTCTTGTTCAGATCCTTCTTGTACTCCTCAAGGATAGCGACCTCTTCGTCAATACATCCCTGAATAGCACCCGCATTGTACAGCTTTGTCCACTTCTGCTTTGCCATATCTGCAAACCAGTCCTGCTTCATCAGCACGATGAACCAGGGATTTGAACGGTCGCCGTATTCCTGCACAAAGCTTTTCTCGCTGAATGCTGCTGCCCAGTATCTGTTTGTGCTGTCATAGTATGCCCAGTTGAAATCCCAGGGCGATGTAAACTGCAGCTTGGGACACTTGCTGTCCTTTGCAAAGTCGATGCACATATAGAAGCTTCCCTCACCGCAGTCATAGTCATGTACGATCTCATACAGCAGGTACATATCCACTACCGACTGCACGTCCATAACTGCGCTTATGGTATCCTTGGCGTTTTTATACTTGCTTTTTACAAGGTCATAATTCTTGTCAAAGGTAAGATACTCTCCCTTTTCACACGCCTTATATACTATTTCAAACAGATTGTTTATATATTTTTCGATGAAATCTGCCTGCTCCTGCGAGTACACATCACTTTTTATCGAATACTCCGCAGGCACAAATGCTCTTGATGTACCCCTTATATCCTTTACCTTGTATTTGCCGTAGTCAACAGTAACATAATTTTCATTTTTTTCTGTAGCGTAATTGTCGATAGCAAGGTAGTAGCCGATATCAGTGCCTTTATATCCCTTCTTGGGCTCGGTGATGTTCACCCTGTTTTTATTTACCTGGGACTGCTCGCAAAGCAGATATATACCCTGGAATTTGTCGTTTACATACAGATGCACGAACTGAGCATCGCTGCAGAAAGCGTTATCGCCTATTATAGCTCTGCCGAAACGGAGGGCTATATCGTTTCTTATCAGATCCCAGTCGGATTTCAGAAGTACCCAGCTTTTGCATTTTGCGCCGTTGTTCAGCCCCAGCATATTTGTCTTTGAATCAAACTTGATCCTGTATGGCACAGGATTGCTGAGTATCTCTTTCACCTCGCCGTTATAAGCGCTTGAATTTCCGCGCACCTTTACTCCTGCAGATGCCTCACTGATGGTCTGTGACTTCGCACAGTTGAACACATCTACCACACAGGAAACGTATTTTTCGCGTGAAGTTACAGCCGTCTTATTATTTTTCGTAGTGATATTGATTATCGGAAGCTTGACGTCCTTGGAGACCTTTGTCTTGAATGCATTCTTATCAGACTTGCTTACCCCTAATGTTTTGTATGTTGCAGGGGTCTTGTTTACCACCTGTTCAGCCTTTGCAGGCTGTATAGTCGCCGCAGTTACTGTCATTTCCGCACCTAATAATACAGTGGACATAGCTGCCGCCAGCAGCAGGGACAAAAACTTTTTCATAAAAAATTCCTCCAAACCATTTTTTGACAACTAAGCTGTGATTTTCATTTGTACAGACATTATATCATTTTTTAATAATTATGTCAAGATTTTTCCACAAAAAAATATATCAGCTATCCGCCGCTTTCTTCATCCTTCGGCAGCTTCCTGAAAAAGGACAGCATAAAGAATAAGGCAGGTATGAACGCAAGCAGAAAAGCTGCAGGCTGAGCCTCCTGTATCCCGTACAGACCCCTGAGCCCCGGCAGGATAAGCAGTGCGGGGATAAAAAACAATCCGTTTCTCAGGGAGGAAAGAACAGCGGCTCCGAACCGTTTGCCTGTGCTCTGGAACAGCATTTCCGTCACCATTCCCAAAGGTAAAAAGACCATAGCGATGCACTGGAGCTGCAATGCCCGTGTCCCGATCTCTATTACAGTTTCATCATCACGGAATATCCCTATCAGGTCATTTGAATATATCAGAACAAAAGCTGCTGCTAATATCATAACTCCTTCCGAAAGAATAAAGGTAAGACGGTATGCCTGTCTCAGACGGGTATATTTTTTTGCGCCGTAGTTGAATCCGCTGATGGGCTGAAATCCCTGTCCTATGCCAAGCGCCACCGAGGTCATGAAAAATGCTATCCTTGACACGATGCTCATTGCCGCTACCGCTTCGTCTCCGTATACTGAGGACTGACTGTTCAAAAGCATGGTGGTAATGCTGTTCAATCCCTGACGCAAAAGGCTGGGAAATCCCGTCGCCATGATATTCAGTACCAGAAAAATTGAAAAAGACGCATTCCGGATGGAAATTTTGCTTTGTGTTTTCCCCCTGAAAAACATACTGAGAAGTATCATGAAGCCTATGGTCTGACTGAGTGCTGTTGACAAACCTGCCCCTGCTATCCCCATATCAAGACCGAACATGAAAAGGGCGTCCCCGCCGATATTCAGCACTGCGCCTATCATCATGCCTATCATGCCAAGCATTGCCTTGCCCTCGTAACGGAGGACATTATTCAGAAAAAAGGTTGCTGTCATAAAAGGCGCTGCCGCGAGGATATAGGATATATAGGTCTTGGCATAGGGAGCGATGGTGTCTGTGCTTCCGAGAAATTTTACAAGGGGGTCTAAAAACAAAAATCCGCAGACCGAAATGACTGCTCCGAAAAACAAAACGCCGAAAAATCCTGTGGAGGCTGTTGTGCTTGCATTATCTGTATCCTGATTGCCTAATGCTCTGGATATGATGCTGCCGGAGCCCTGACCGAACATAAACCCCACTGCCTGGATTATAGACATAAATCCGAACACCACTCCCACAGCTCCGCTGGCGCTGTTGCCAAGCTGTCCCACAAATGCTGTATCCACCAGATTGTAAACATTGGTTATGAGCATACTTATGATGGTCGGTATGGACAGCCGTATCAGAAGCGGAAGCATGGGGGTCTTCGTCATTTTTTCATATTGGGACATATCGTGATTTCCCATTTTACACCTCCATTACCGCAAATGTCCCCCCTGAAACGGTCACAGTATCTCCATTTTGTGAAATATCTCCCCCATATTTATACAGTGTCTTTCCGAGCTTTGCAGCATATTCAAAGTCTGCCGCCTTATCGGACGGATTGACAATTACCAGAAGCTTTTCGCTTTCCCATGAACGCTCATAGACCAGCGGATAGCCTTTAACGGTGACAAACCGTATCCCTCCCCTGCTCCTGAGCGCAGGGTGAGCCTGTCTGAAAGCTATCAGACGCTTTATCTCGCTTCTGAGGGAGTTTTCATCGTCCATTTCAGCGCTGACAGCGGGACGGTCGGGAGAGGGGTCTATGGGGACATAAAGCTTATCGGGAGCCGCCGATGAAAATCCTGCATTTGCGCTGCCGTCCCACTGCATAGGAGAACGGGAGCCTGTCCTGCCGTATCCGCCCTCCACCGAGACAACATTCTCCACATAGCGCATACCTATCTCGTCCCCGTAATAAATAAACGGGGCTCCCGGCACGGTAAGCAGAAATGCAAATGCGAGCTTCATTTCCTCCGGGTCAAGATGCCTTCTCATTCTGTCCATATCGTGATTTCCCGAGGGGATGCAGATAAGTCCCCTGCCGTTTGTCTTTTCATAGTTCTCTGTGTATTTTTTCAGGAATGACTCTATATCTCCCTTGCCCCGGGACGAGAAATAGGGCTCTTCGCATCTGAACAGGTCGTTGTAATGGGAGGGTCCGAAATGCAGGAGGAAATCCATGTGGAAGCCGCCCCGGAGGGACTTGTCCGGCTCTCCCCACTCGGAGATCATTGCTGCGTCCGGAAATTCGTCATCCAGAAATTCACGGAATCTCTGCCACAGAGCTACATTGCCGTCGGAGGCTTCGTTGTCGTTTTTCACAAGGGAGCCTGCCATATCCACGCGGAAGCCGTCGCAGCCTGCTTTGAGCCAGAAGCGCATGACCTCCTTTACGGCGCCTGCAGTGGCAAGGGCGTCCTTTGAATCCATAGGATGCTGCCATGGCTTTTCGGGACGGAAATATCCGTAATTCAGGGCAGGCTGATGAGAAAAGAAATTCACCGCCGCAGAGCCGTCCCTGTCCGAGATGCCTCTGATACATTCAAGGGGAGCGGTGTTTTCCCAGATGGAATCCGTCCATATGTAACGGTGGGTATACTCATTCTTTTCCGCCTTCATGGACTCCCTGAACCATGGATGCGTGACAGCGGTATGTCCCGGAACAAGGTCAAGGATACAGTGCATCCCTCTTTTATGTACCTCATCAAAGAGATCGTATAAGTCCTGATTTGTACCGTACCTTTCAGCGGCGGTGAAATAATCCTCCACGTCGTATCCTGCGTCGCCAAAGGGTGACTTGAAGCAGGGATTGAGCCAGATGGCATTGCAGCCAAGCTCATTTATATAGTCAAGCTTACTTATGATGCCTTTGAAATCACCTATGCCGTCCCCGTCCGAATCCATAAAGGACTGGGGATATATCTCATAAAATACGGCGTTATCCAGCCATTCTGGCTGTCTTAAAGTATTTCTCATAAAAAATCAGTCCCCTTATTTAAAAATTTCATTGGCTAATGTACTATTGACCGTTCAGAAGCCATGCAAAGCCCTTTGCTGTCCGCCGTTCAGGATCTGCAAAGTGACTGCCCGGATTCCATTCCAGCTCGCATCTTGTTACCGTATCCGCACTGCAGAGCAGCTCATACTGACGGCGTATGTTATTTCCTACGGACGCCATGACTTTATTTTTTGTTTTTTCTTCCTTATTTCCAAGGCTCAGATACACTTCGGGCGACAGTATAGTCTCCGACTCCATAAAGCTGTCCCATCCCGGGAACCACACAGACGGCGACACCGCAGCTGTCCCTCTGAATAAGTCTGTCCGGTATGCTGCCCACAACGCAAACAGTCCCGCAAGAGAATATCCTCCGATATAACAGCGCTTGTCCCCTGTCCCATTCAGTTCCGGCAGCAGCGAACCGGTGATGAAGGACAGCGTTTCCGCCGCTCCTGAGCCGAAATCCTCCTTTCCGAAAACAGCGGGAGCCTCCCAGGGAGACAGCTCTCTGTTCCAGTCCTCTATCAGAAAGGCGGCAAGGGTAAAGGGGGTATCTGTAAGCTCCTTTATGAGCCCGACTTCACGGTCAAGGGTCTCAAGCTCGTGTTCGTCCACAGCTTGTATCAGCAAAGCGTCTGATTCGCCGCTTTTGTATATGAAGCGCTTTTTTTCCATGTACAAAAAGCTCCTAACTTACTTAATATTGTTATAAATATTATATATCTTAGCAGCATGGTTTGTCAATGCATACACAAAAGAGCCGTGAGACGTCCAAGGACATCCGCGGATCTTTCTCATATGCCTGATCCCTTATCCGAAAATTGAAACAATTACCCCGTTTTCCTTAGTTTCTATTTCAGCTTTAAGCCCGACACCTTCAAATTCCGAAAGTGCCGGACTGTCCGTTACGAGCTCAGGGGTAAACCCACCGTCAAAGCTGCCGTTGTTTTCTATAAAGCAGCGGCATTCATTTCCGTCAATGTCCTTTCCCTCAAGCATATATCTTGCAGAAAGCAGCATACGTCCATCCTTAGATATATTCTGGGTATCAACACCCGTACCGATGACCCTTCCGTTAAAATATCTGCCTTTGGCTTCTCCTGTAAAGGAAAGCATACATATATTGTGCAGCTTCCCTTTTACACCGATAGTGTCGGTTATATCAACATATACATCAAAAAGCTTTATCATTTGATTCTCCATTCTGCACCCTGCTGCTTTTACATCTTTCCTATAAGTCCCAGTCCCATACTTATCATGCAGATATACGCAACGCAAAATACTGCTTCTCCGATCTGAGGCATACGTGATTTTTTATCATTTGTTCCCATGTAAAAAGGCTCCTTAATTTACTTAATATTGCTATAAATATTATATATCTTAGCGGCATGGTTTGTCAATGCAAATACAAAAGCTCCGTGAGCCGTCCAAAGACTCACGGAGCTTTCCCATATACTTACCTGCCTGAATTTTATCCGTCGATCGCATTGCGCGATTTTTCCTCATACTTGTGTTTTGTAGCCATTCCGCCCCGTATGTGCCGCTCCTGCTTGTTGATCTCCAGCACCTCTTTTACTGCCGGATACATCTGCGGACATACTACGGGGAGCTTCTCGGTTATATCTTTGTGTATGGTTGTCGCAAATTAGAAACGACTCATCAATACCGATCTCGCCGAAAAGATTAAGGAAAATATCGATGTGACCGTCCTTGTCTACCTCTATACGATTAATGATCTGCTTAAGCTGAGCATTAATCATGGAGGAGACATCAGCGGTATTTTCTATTCCGGAGAAGGTCTGAGCAAGGACTTTTTCAAGAACATCACCCCGGCTGAGATTGTATTCGGTAATGGTGAGCTCGTTTTTTATCTTTTCAAGCTCAGAGGCAATGCCTTTTACATTCTCGTTAAGCTCTTCACGGCTTATAAGCTCGTCAACGTACATATCCATGTACCTCTGACGCTTCTTTTCAAGGGTGTCCCTGCGCTCGGTAAGCTCGGCATTATAGCTTTCGTTGTCGTCCCTGTTTTTGTAGACCCGCTCAAACTCTGCTTTAATATTCTTTATCATGGTGTTCTTATTCTTTATTATTTCAGCGAAATAGGTCTGTATCTCACTTATCAGAACATCCTCCTCAATAACAACAGCATTGGGACAGGAGTCTGTTCCGCGAGTGTTCCGGACGCTGCATACCCAACGGCTTCTGCCCTTATAGCTTGTCCTACGGAAAGAGTATCCGCACTCTTTGCACTTGATAAGGGTGCTGAAAAGATGTCTGCTGCTGTTTCGTTCATGATTGTTGATAAAAGAGTTTTTGCGCTTCTCCATAATAGTCTGAGCACGCTCAAAAACATCTGTATCAACTATTTGAAGCTCCGGACGCTCCATAATTAGCCAGTCAGATTCATCCCGCTTCTGACGCTTGCTTGTAAGAAAGTCCTGAACCTCCTCCTTGCCGTTGATAATCTGACCTATGTAAAGTCTGTTGGTAAGTATTCGGGCAATGGCATTCTGGGTCCAGTTGTAGCCACGCTTTGTTTTTATGCCGCGGTTATTCAAAGTGGTGGCAATTCGGGACGCTCCCATTTCTTCATTGATGTACATATCGAAGATCTCCCGGATAATAGCAGCCTCAGTATCGTTGATGGTAAGGTTGAAATAGTCCCCTATGGTCTTATCGTATCCGAAAACAAAGTTAGGGACACGTCCCTTTTCGGCGTTGATCTTTTTTCCGAACTTTATACGCTTGGAGGTGTTTGCGGACTCCTCTTGTGCAAGGGCTCCAAAAATCGTAAGGACAAATTCGGAGTTTCCAAGGACTGTCTGATTGGCAGTAAGGAAAACCGTCTCAATATTCAGGGCTTTCAGTTGGCGGATACTCTGGAGGAAGTCAACGGTGTTTCTGGCAAAACGGGAGATGTCCTTAACCACTACCATCTCAAACAGACCTTTTTTAGCATCCCGCATAAGCCGCAGGAATTCAGTGCGGTTCTTTATTTTCGTTCCGGAGATACCCTCGTCGGCATATAAACGGACAAGGTTGTGACCGTTGTTCTGAGTATATTCCGTAAAAAAGTTCTTCTGAGCTTCAAGACTGTTGAGCTGGTCTTCTTTGTCGGTGGAAACACGACAGTATGCTGCAATATTCATATATTACCTCCGTTATTTCTGTTACTGCTTATTATTACATAGAATTTAGAGATTGTCAAGAGATATTTTAGAATAATTTTAGCAAAGGCAAAGCGTATTACAAGGAAAAATGCCCGAAACACTGTTTCGGGCGGCTTTTACTTGGAATCGCTTTGCCTTTTTTAGTAGGGCGCATTACTTCTTTTCGGAGGTGTTGATGATCTTAACCAGTATTTTCAGCAAGTCCTCGGTGTAAGGGATGTATTTGTCATCGATGGAGGAAAGAAGTTTATCTATTGCAGAATGGTCACGCTCGGCTTCTGGTTCTTTTCCCATAAGAATATAGTCGGATGATACTGAAAGCAGATTGCAAAGCCGTATCAGTGTTGAAAATGACATACCTCTGTTTCCAAGCTCAATATCAGCTGCGAAACGTTCTGATATATCAAGGGCTTCTGCAAATTGTTCTCTGGTGTATCCTATAAGCTTACGCTGTTGGCGTACCCTGCTTCCTATCTCTACATTTAAGCTGTTTTTCAAAACTATCACCTCTTAGTGTAATTTTATCATACGCTGATAGAATAAAGAATACTCTTGCTTTTCATATAAATTTGTAGCTAACGGCATTTAGTTCTTGACATATTTACGCTAATAGTGTATAATTATGTCATAAGTTTCTGAATTATAATATATGAATTTTTTGAGAATGACATATATTGTCTATTGTAATATGGTATACTTTGATAAAGCCCTAATTAAGCAGTCGATATGCTGTAATAATTGAACAGAATATGGAAGACTATTACAGGAGGCAATAGTGAATATCTTTGGTTATAAAAAATTCAATAATAGTGTAAGCAACTATAATCGAGCTTATGATACAATGATGGCATATTGTGATTCCTTATACCTATACAGGATCAAATCTGTACAATGCATAGAAGAAATTTGTGGATTGATCAACAGCATCACCAATAAACCATATGATCTTGAAAATATGGTACACTCAATCATTGAGCAAGTAGATTTTTTTAGTGGAAAGGAAGAATATGCTAAAAGTGAAATAGATGAGGAACTTTTTTTATTGTTTTATAATCAACCTTTCTGGTCGCCTGATTTTGAAACTTATATATGTTTTATAACCACTTTTGGAACAGGTTTAACAGAAAAAGCGGAAAAATTTATCAAATTAAACTTAGACAGACCATCACGACTCGAGCGACTTGCAAAACGAAAGGCCCTGCCTCGGAGACCGTTTTCATCATTTATGTCAGTATGGTTTGGCGGCAACGTAATTAATTCAGAATTTCATAGTAATGATAATTTAATTGACTTAAAATTAGGAAAAAATTACGCATTATTTGCTTTGGGTGGTTCCATTACACTCAGAGCACAAAAATCGGTATCTAATCGTGCTTATTTTGGGAGATTTTATTCTACATGGTGGAATGATAAGATGTCATTCAGAGCATCGGAATGTTTAGAAAAGTACAAAACATCTATAGAAAAATGTATCAGCAATATAAGAAATTTAAGTAAAAAGACAATATGGTACTATTCTTTTATTAAAGATTTTTATAATGCGAGATATGAATTCAGAAATGTTAATTTTTCCGAATTGGATGAATATGAGCAAAATTCTATTTGTAGCTTGGCTAACGAAACGTTGGAATTAGCAAAGCTTATTAACGAAGAGATTAAATAAATGTCTCATATTTACAAATAGCATTGATGCTGATATTTATTATAAATGTCATCTAATGATGTAAATAAAAAATGGAGGATAAGGATATGTTTAACTCGTCTTTAAAAAAGGATGCACTCGCTATTCATAAAAAAGAGGTGGATAAATATGACAGTGCATATCAAACAATGATGACAAGCTGTGATACTTTATATCGTGAACGGGTATCAGCTGTTATTTGTATTGAAAAAGTTGGTGAATTAATTAATAGTATTGCCAATACGCCGAAAGATTTTGAACAGAAAATCCAGCGTATTTACATGGAGAGAGATAAGTTTAAGGAAACAGAATCATATGCTAAAGAAGCTATGGAAAGTAATGTAAAATCTGGTGTAGGTGTTATGTCTGCAATAGGTGCAGGTGGTGCTTTTGCAGGGATGGCTCCTACTGTTGCCATGAGCATTGCTACTACCTTTGGAACAGCCTCGACTGGAACAGCAATAAGTACCCTGTCTGGAGCAGCAGCTACTAAGGCGGCGTTAGCATGGCTTGGTGGAGGCGCTTTAACAGCAGGTGGAGGTGGTATAGCAGCAGGACAGGCATTACTTGCGTTAGCAGGACCAATTGGATGGGGTATTGCTGCCGCAGGGACTGGTGTATCTTTGATTTCACTTTCAGCTAAGAACAGCAAAATTGCTGACGAGGCGGTAGAGGAAGCGAAAAAAATTGCAAAGTATAGAGCCTCTGTTGTTAATTGCAATGAGAAAGTACATAATTTGATCGATGAAACAGAAGTACTTCATGACAAACTGAGCGTACAACATAACGATCTTTCTGAGTATAAAAATTCAGATTTCATCAAATTGAGCGGAGATGTTCAGATACAGCTTGGTACGTTAGTAAATAATACACTATCATTGGCTGAACTAATCAACAAAACAGTTGAATAAGGGTGTGAGATGTAATGGATAGTAAGAAAATACTTAAAAGTACCCAAGAACAAGCATCTGCAGCTTGGATAGACCATTTGAATCAATTAAGGCTTGATAGATTGATAGAAAAGCTAACACAGCAGGATATAAATCTGTTAGAAGCTCTTGAAGAACTTGACGAACTAAAGCGGTTTGTAGGTGACCCAAGTCATATTCTCGGAAATCCAGATACAAAGCATGGAGAAATTGCAGAGCATATTCAGGTAAATATTTCAAATGCAAGAAATTTAATTAAAGGATTAGCCAGTGAATATACTTTTGATGGGGTTGGCAGAACAGCACCTGAAGATTATTTGAAAAACGGTCAGCCAATTCAATCGAAATTCATTAATGGCGCTGAAAATACATTAAATCATATAAAAAAGCATTTACTCAAATATCCGGATTTTATAAATGATGGCGGTGCTTATGATATTCCGAAAGATCAATATGAAGAGATTAGCAGAGTCATAAAACTTGCTAATGAAAGTCCATCATTATTAAGTAAAGAGGATTGGAGTTTATTAAACAAAGTAAAACAATTTGAAAATGATACCGGACTTAGTATATCTAAAAATCTTAATTCATCCATTGCAAAATATGATGAGGTGCAGAAAGGAAAAGTATCAGAAACAATTTCCAAAGAAGAATCAAATATAAAGAAAGAGGATCAAAATCAGCGTGATAAAGCATATGAAGCATCTAAACCGACACTAAAAGAAGGAGCTAAAGCTACTGTTATAAGTGCAGCTTTAGAGGGAAGTGTATCGTTCTGTCTGGCAGTTAGGGAAAAATTAAAATCCGGAAAAAAACTTAATGAATTTACTGCTGAGGATTGGAAGGAGATTGGTTTAACTACTGGAATAGATACAGCAAAAGGTGGTATAAGAGGAGCAAGTGTATATGCGCTTACTAATTTTACTGCCACACCCGCTAATGTTGCTTCCGCACTTGTTACGGCTGCCTTTGGTGTTGTCTCTCAGGCAAATGAATTAAGAAAGGGAAATATTGATAATGAGGAATTTATTATTAATTCCGAAACAGTTTGCCTTGATGTGTCAATAAGTGCAATAGCTTCTGTTTTAGGTCAGGTAGCTATACCTATTCCTGTTCTTGGTGCAATGATCGGTAATGCTGCCGGTATGTTTATGTATGGCATTGCAAAAGAATGCTGTTTAGAGAAAGAACAACAATGCATTCAGGAGCATAATATTGCTATTGATAAGCTAAATGCACAGCTTGATGATGAATATAGAAAACTGGTCGAATTTCTTATGGAAAAATTCAAGGAATTCAAATCAGCTGTAGATTTAGCTTTCGATATTGACATCAATATTGCTTTTGATGGTTCAATTAAGCTTGCTGAATTGGTAGGAGTAGACAGCAGCAGGATTTTAAGAAGTCAAGAAGATATTTATAATTATTTTACAATGTAAATTTAGGAGGAATTAACTATGTCAAACGAGTATGAGAATTTAAAAAATGAGGGAGTCGATGATGACTTTATTGATGAACTTAAATATCTGGAAATCAAGAAAATGCTTGAAAAAGCAGATAATGCTGTCGCAGCGGCAGTTGCAGCAACGGCTGCCACAGGCGCTGTTCCGATCCCATTTGCAGATGCCCCGTTACTTATTGGTGAACAAGTTGCACTTATGGCTACGATAGCAGGAATATTCAAAATTGATGTAAAAAAAGATGGACTTAAAACTCTTGCTATAGCAGCTTTGGGAGTTGGCGGGACAACAGTAATAGGAAAAACTATTGTGTCGAATGTTTTTAAATTTGTTCCAGGAATTGGTTCAGTTGTCGGTGGTATGATTTCAGGGGGAACTGCGGGCGTGATTACTCTAGCTATGGGTAAGGCTTTCATAGAAGTTTGTAAACAAATAAAAATGGGTAAGTTAAACGATTCAGAGCTAACTTCTTCTAAGGGAGTAAATATGCTAAAATCAGAGTTTAAAAAGCAATTTAAGAAGAATAAATAAACAAATTACATTTTTCTATTTATACATATATGATTGTAAACTGTGATATATCATATTGTTTCTATACCATGTAAACCCTCATTTTTCAATCATATATTATATCCATGAGAAGCATAGCTTCATCAAATTAAAGGAGGATATCTATATGATGAAAAATCTGTTGAGGACGATCAAGAGCATACTGGAGACATTCATAAAATCTTTTTACAGACGTGTTTTCGGGTAACACAATATCCGAGAAAATGGCAACAAAAATCGTAGATATGGCGGTCATTACTATTGCCACAATTCTGTGTGCAGTAATTGACGTCATTCTCGGAAGCGAAAATAAGTCGTAGCTTATGCTGCGGCTTATTTTTTATAGGAGGTAATGTAGTCAGAAAACAAATATCAAATGCTTCGGGCAAGTCTTTTGGGACTTGCCCATTCTTTATTTTAGGAGGAGATCAAAAATGAGTGATACTTTTATATGCAGCCATTGCGGATACACCTGCAGCCTTGATGACATGGAAACTTTTGACGGAGAGGAGATCTGTCAGGAATGTTATGACGATGAGACTGTAATTTGCAGTCATTGCGGCGACAGGATATGGGCTGACGATGTTGCCGGAGACAGCAATCACATTCTTTGTGACAGATGCTATACCCGATACTATACAGACTGCGAGGACTGCGGAAGAACAATTCATGCTGAAGACGCTTATTATCTGGATGATGAGCCTGATAATCCATATTGCCATAACTGTTATTGTAGGCACGATTCAGGCGAATATATCCACGACTACAGCTTTAAACCGGATCCGATCTTTTATGGCAGCAGCAGCCGGTATTTTGGTGTGGAGCTTGAAATTGACGGAGGTGGCCAGTATGCTTCAAATGCGGAAAAGATTATCGACATTGCTAATGCCGACAGTACAAGACGTATATACATAAAGCGTGACAGCAGCCTTAACGATGGAATGGAGATCGTTACCCATCCAATGTCCCTTGATTACCATCTTAACAAAATGCCGTGGGCTGATGTTATGAGAAAGGCAGCCTCTCTTGGCTATCGTTCCCACAAAACAAAAACCTGCGGACTGCATATCCATGTTAACCGTTCATCCTTTGGCGATACCCATGAGGAACAGGAAGCGTGCATTTCAAGGGTGCTGTTCTTTGTGGAACGTTTCTGGCAGGAGCTTCTTAAATTTTCAAGACGCACCGAAAGTCAGCTTTCACGATGGGCGGCAAGATACGGTATCAAGGAAAATCCCAAAGCTACCTTTGATAATGCAAAGAAAAACTATTCCGGACGTTATACCTGCGTTAATCTTACAAACAGTCAAACTATAGAGTTCCGTATTTTCCGTGGTACTCTCAAATACAATACCTTTGTTGCAGCCCTGCAGCTTGTAAACCGGATATGTGATATATCCGCACGGATGACGGATGAAGAAATGACCCTGATGAATTGGTGCGACTTTGTTTCAGGCGTTGAGGAACCGGAGCTTATTACCTATCTGAAAGAACGCAGACTTTACGTAAACGAACCGGTAGAGTGTGAGGAGGAATATTAATATGTGCTGTTTATTTGGATTGATCGACTACGGCAATATCTTTTCGACCCGGAGCAAAAACAGAATTATCGGTGTACTCTCAAAGGAATGTGAAGCCCGTGGCATTGATGCAACAGGGATAGCTTTCAATACCTGCTCAGGTATGCATATCTATAAAAGACCCGTTGCAGCTCATAAAATGTGGTATAAGATACCTGATGATGCAAGGGTAATAATGGGACATACCCGAATGACTACTCAGGGCAGCGAGAAGTTCAACTACAACAATCATCCATTTCCGGGACAGGTCGACAAGCTGAAATTTGCCCTTGCGCATAATGGTGTCCTGCATAATGACATCATGCTGCGCAATGAGGAAAAGCTACCGCATACACATATCCAGACGGACAGCTACGTTGCCGTACAGCTTATAGAGAAAGAAAATACCCTCGGTTTTGATTCCATCAGAAAGATGGCAGAGAAAACCGAGGGTTCTTTCTGTTATACCATACTTGACGGTCATAACAATCTGTACATAGTGAAAGGCGACAATCCTATGGCACTTTACAAGTTCAATGGCTTTTATATGTATGCAAGCACTGACGAAATTCTTAGCAGAGTTGTAAAGAAGCTGGGATTGACAAATTATAGCAAGGTGAACGTGTCCTGCGGTGACATCCTGAGGATCGACCCAAGCGGAGTGATAGAAGTGCAGCAGTTTGATTTCCCTGATTGGTATGGAGGATACGGCTTTTTCCATAGAAGTCCTTACTATGACGGTACTATGGATACGTTGATAGAGTATGCCGGATATTTTGGTATACCGGAAGAAGATGTAATTATGCTGGTGGATTACGGCTATGACGAGTTGGAGATCGAAGAAATGTTCTACAAGCCGGGTTTAATGAGGGACAGCATTGCAGAGCTTAAAATGATGGAAATGTACTGACAAATGTCCCGATAGGATTGGAGTGAATTACAGAACGTGCCGTAATTCGGATTTCAACTCTATCGGGACAGTTTTTTATCAATTTTTAGTGTGCCGTTAAGGTATAGTCTAATGGGAGAGTGATTTTTTATGAAAGTCGGATATATACGGGTTTCCACAGAGGAACAGAATACCGCAAGACAGGAGGTCATCATGGAACAGCTTGGAGTGGAAAAGATATACATTGACAAGATGTCCGGAAAGTCAAAGGAACGTCCTCAGCTTAAAGCAATGCTGGGCTTTGTTCGTTCCGGAGACACGGTTATCGTTGAGTCCATTTCCAGATTTGCCCGCAACACCCGTGATCTGTTGGAGCTTGTTGACATTTTCACAGCAAAGGGAGTGGAGTTCGTAAGCAAAAAGGAAAGCATTGACACCACTACTCCTGCTGGAAAGTTTATGCTGACAGTATTTGCCGCAGTTGCCGAGCTTGAACGTGGCTACATTCTGGATCGCCAGAAAGAGGGTATAGCAGTGGCAAAGGCAAACGGTAAGTACAAGGGCAGAAAGCCAACTGCCGTGAACGAGCAGCTATGGAATGTCCTGTATGACAAGTGGATTGCTAAGGAAATTACTGCCACTGATTTTATGCACAGGGTAGGCATGAGTAAAAGTGCGTTTTATAGGAGGGTTAAGGCTGGCAAATAAAGTAAAATCATATCCGTCACTTATTTTGCGGCGGATATGATCTTAGTACTTCTGAACGAAAACATCATTAATATATGTTATTAATTTTCATCAGAGGATGCAGGTGTTCTTTTTATACGAATACTTGGAGGTGGAGTAGCTATCAACTTACTGAAATCAATGGTTTTAGGCAATACCTCAATCAAATTTTTTAGTTTTGTCTGTATTTGTTCATCAATATCTGGAGTCTTGTTTATATTAGTTTCCATCAGCTGCTTCTCCGTGATTTCCCACGGTTCTTTTAAACTTAGATATTGGAAGCCCATAGCTTTGTTATCGTGACCAGTGTACATTGCGTTTATCTGTGTATGCTTGAAAGTTTTTTTATAATTTTTCATTATATATTTTTTTATGTCTTTATTTGTAATTGTATGTGCTGAAACAACGCTTTTGGGACATTGTGTGTCTAAATATGTATCTGCATACACTTTAAAATCTTCATCATATGTTGAAAATAAAGGTGTTTTGTTAATTAAGCGCTCAATAGTATCATTTGATGCACCTGGATTTTCTTTTTTTATTTTGGCAATTTCTTTGCGCCGTTCTTTTTTTCGCTTTTTGGCTTCATCAATGTCTATAAAACATTTTTCAATAAACTCATTAGCTATATTTGCAACTATTTCGTCTCTTACTATGATTGAGACACTATCTTCAATTATAAGATTTTCACCTGCAAGTGGGAATCGATACTTATCCTTTTTTTCTTTGAAAATCAAATGAAGTCCATACAAGGAAAGGTAAAGCCTTCCCCATAGTGCGTTGTAATTATCAAGTTCATGTATATCTTCCCTCTTTTTCCAGTCAGATAAATTTATATGTATAAAATTGTCATTTGATATATAGCTGACATCTCTTGAGGTTTGAAAGACCATAATCTGCATATGTGTATCTTTTTGTGCCTGTATTAAATTAGTTAGTGTACCCTTTGTTAATTTATCATCAAAATGATCAAAAAATATAGCTCTTGTATTGGTGCAGCTAAGTTGACAAAGATTATTTTTAAAGTCTTTATGAGTTATTTCCTTGATATCAATATTCATATCAATTACAGACAGATTATGTGCCTCTTCGGAGCATATTATGCCTGTGAAAAATTTTTTAATGTCTGAGATATTATTAGAATTACAAGTTACTATAACCACCTTGTGCTCGTCATGTGATGTCATTAATGTCATAGTCAGCATTTTAGAAATATTATCGATTTGATGGGGATCTAAAGCATCAAAAGCCATAGAATGTAAATATTGGTATAACGTCTCGGGGTTATAATTATCAGTTACTGTCTGCAATATTTTGCTATTTAGAATTCCAATTGGACGAAATGGGTTCCAGTGTTGGTGTTCAGTAAGATTATCTGGTACAAATGTCCTATCATTTATTGTTATATCAACTGTTGAATTTTCAAATTGTAATTTGTATGTATAGTTGTTTAAATCATAGATATCATAATGTATTGTATAAGATGGTTTTGAAAAGTTTTTGCATCGTTTCCCCACTATTTTGGAAATCAAAATCAGCATATTGTTGAAAGCTTTTTTATCTTTCTCCTTAATTTTTAATTGCAAAAAATTGTTAAAAAAGCAGCTGCCAACTGAATACATATCATGATTAAATAATATTTTCGACTCTTTATCAATTAAAATGTAGTTGGCTTGATGATTTGTGCTGGGGATAAATGTAATTTTTTCACTGATTCCAAAGGCAAAATACGGGTCTGGTAAATAACCCCAAATAGAATCTGGAGTTGGTTGTTTTTTGTCAACTTTATAATTTGCAATAAAATACATAAAATATTTCATTGTCTTACTCTCATCATCTCTAGTAAACGCTTCCAAAAATTTACAAAAGATGTTATAGGCTTTTTCAAAAGCCAGTATGTGTTCAGTTTTGGAAATGTTTTTTAAAACTTCATTCTTACTTAAAGAACGTGAAGTCAATATATTGTTATTTATGAAGTAATAAACATTGTTATTGTATGACGAAATGTAACATAATTTGGTATTTACAATTTTGGTTTCTAAAGATACATATAATTTTTCGTTTAATATTTCTCCAAATTCTTTATAATCTAGTTGAAAAAGTGGAGAAATTAGCTTAATGCGTATTAATTGCATTAGTATACTTACGCTGGGATTGTTAAGAATGATCTCATTATATTGAAAACAATGCTCATATATGTCGACAAGCTTCTGCCGCAAGTTTACATATTTTCCCCGCAAAGCCGCTGGATTTTCAATAAATTTATCTAAATCTTTATTGGAGTAATTTGGCATCTTGGGAGGCTCAAGTACAGAATCTTTTTTACTTGGTTCAGGTATGCATCTTAAAATTTCATAATATTCCACAGGCGTGCTCCTATCTGACAATTTTTGTATGTCTAAAAAACGCGTATGTCTACAAAAAAATCAGTTTTTTCTTAAGAAAATAGGCTATATAGCTGCGATTATATGATAATAATTTTATAGAACTTTATACCTATTATACCAGAAGTTCATAGAGATGTAAAGTAATATTTTATATAAGAATCTCTCAGTATATGGTCACTGATATATATTAGATCAACTCAAGTGCCCTATGGAGGGCTTATGTAACTTTTTACTCCCACAATTACATAGTGGTAAAGCAAGTTGTGATACAAAAACAGCTTGCCTTGCTAAGGTACTCTAACTGTAATGAGAATAAGAATAATATTTATATCCAATTGTAATGACAGGCATGATTTACGTGTTTTGGAGTAATTTTGGTTCTTTAGGTGCACAGTACGAGTATCAATACAATCATATAAATGTTATATAAGGAGGAAATGATTACCATGTCTAAAGAAAGAAAAATTAATGTCAGACTGAGCGATGAGCAGTACGAGCAGGTTGTAAATGATGCCGATTTATGCAACATGAGTATGAGCAGCTACATCAGACAGAGACTTATGGAGTCAGATTCAGCAGATGCACTGAAGATGAAACAGGAGGTTTTTGCAAGGCTATCCGTTCTGAGCAATGCCGTAAACAAGGTTTATGAAATTGCTGGAAACGATTACCCTGAGATCTGCGAAGCACTTGAGGAAGGAGTTATGAATATATGTGGTATATTAAATTAGTAGACAGACCGTACACGAATCCTGACGCAATAAAAACGCTCTATGAGTATATGAGCCGTTCGGTAAAGACATATGGATTGACAGGATGCTATAATGCCTTACCGGAAGAAGCCATATATATGATGAAGCACGTCAAAAGGTTGTTTGGTAAGGATGACGGCAGGCAACTGCTGCATATCATCATTTCGCTGTCAACGGACGCTAATATATCAGATGAAGCTATGTTTAGGATATCCTCATACATAGCTTCTTATTTTTACAAGCATCAGGTAGTGTTCTGCGTACATTCGGATACACCAAATATTCATACACATTTTATGGTAAATACCATAAGCTTTCTTGACGGTTCGAGGCTTACAGACGATGAAGGTATAAGACGAGCATTACACGAAATCTGCGAGCAGGTTTTTGGTTCTCAAAGTTAAGATTTATCTTACATACAACAGGATTTTAATGTCCATAAATGTTATACGCATTGATTTCAGGCATATATTATATCCCTGAAAGCATAGAATGAAATGGACAATCTTAGCTTTTTTATAACAGAAAAGGAGCTGGTCTTATGCAGCAGAAGCTGACATTCAGGTTTCACAACCCCAACTCGGAAAAAGATACATATAATATGCTTATGAAGGTCTTTACCGAGGTAGGATGTAAAAAGCTCAGGAACGCAATCACGGAGTATGAAAAAAATAAGGATAGTGAATCAGCCTCTGAACAGGCTAAGTGATCATATTGTGGTATTGCTCTTCTCGTGATCTCATGAGGAGAGTTTATTTTTTGTCAGAAATATACATATTTTCGCAGGAAAGGCAGGTGTGGTCCATCTGTCTGTCGATGGAGGGAAACTCCATTGACTGCCTGCGGAATGTTGTTTAAAATTTAAAGTCCAAATGCGTTGAAAAATAGCTGTTTTTGTGATATACTTGATTTATACAGCAATGATTTAGCTTTTAATGGAAGCTAAGGCGGCAACATTTGCAAAACAATTATTGGAGGTATAAATGTTTATTCCAAACGAAGAGAGATTTCAACGATGTCTTTTACAGTTTTATGATGCAGTTTTAAAGAAACAGGCGGAAAGGAATTGTCCGACTATGGAAATTTCATTTTCCTCCGGATATATCAGATATCAGGAATGGTACAAGCGTGATATTTATGATAAGGCACAGCGTATTCTTGGTATTCCCTCATGGTCTGCTGATATGGTCGGAACAGGAGAGATAACTAAGAAAGTACTTTCTGTTATGAAAATGCGTGTTGACAGTATACAACAGAACCTTTTGAACTGGCGAGATGTTACATATGATATTGAAAAGAAGTTTTCAAATCATCTGTATAAATCTGAAGATATTTTGTACAGGCTTTTTACTTCCGATGGTAAAGATGAAGCCTTATTTGGTGAAGCTATAGAACTGTGGGGCAAAAAATTTCCATTGCTTTCTTTTTTGTTCTTTATAAAGGACTGTACAAAATACGTCCCGGCAAGACCGGATAAATTCAGGGAAAGATTTAAAAGACTTGGTTTTGAAACAGACTGCCTTTCCGAATGTACATGGGAAAACTATCAGACATTTCTGGAAATTATGAAGTGGGTGCAGGAAAAGCTGGCGGCTGACATTGACCGCTCTGCTGAATTGATAGATGCTCACTCTTTTGTATGGATGATGGGTGATATTGACGATACCGAGCCTGAAATTGAAATAAAAGAATTGTTGAATTCAGACGATTTGGAAACTACTGTAATCAGGATCGGTACCGAAGGACGAAAAATAGAACATTATGGAAGAAGATATGAACGAAATCCGCAAAACAGAAAAGCTGCTATAGAAGCACATGGGTATACTTGTATGGCTTGCGGTTTCGACTTTAAGAGTATGTATGAACTTGGTGAAAACTTTATAGAAGTTCATCATATAAAACCGCTTCATACTCTTGATGGAGAAACAAATGTTGATCCGGTGAATGATATGATCTGCTTATGTTCAAACTGTCACCGCATGATACATCACAAGAAAAACTACATAATGACCCTTAGTGAATTAAAGGATGTTATTGAGAGAAATCAGTCAAAAAAGGAATAATAGCGTAGCATATCGTATGAGTAATAAGGTATGTATTAAAAGTATAGGATGGTTTATATGAAAAAAAATATCATATGGTTAGCGGCACTAATAGCGATGATCATTGCTATAGCGTTATCGTTTGGTGTATTTAGTGAAAGTGAAGCACAAATTATTAGCTTGTGTTTCATATTGTTTGTATCTGCTTTTCTCTTAGTGAGAAATTTAGAGAATGAAGGAATGCGTACGATTTTATTTATGGCAGAGCCTTGTCTTACAGGAATATGTAAAGCGTTTTCAAAAACTGAATTTGCTTCATTTGTCAGTCAGTTATACAATAATATTATTGATTCTTTGTGTAATAAGATAGGAATTGATAGCCCTAATAATATTGGAAACGAAACGGCACTTATTGTTCTGTTTTGGATATTTTTTATTATCATATTAGTATTTTATGGACAGGATAGAACAGCTATTGGAATTCATAAAGGAAATGAAAATCCGATCTTTCGTGAAAAAAATTTTTCTGAAAAAAGTATGGCATTTTGTAATGCACTTCGGCAACGGTTAGAAACATTAAATAGAGAAACAGATTGGAACGAAAATTTGTTTACTCCCATTGAAGCAGAGGTGGAAGTAAATGTTAAAGGAAGACGTAAAAAGAAGTATTCAGATTTATTAAAATGTCTGAAAAAAACTAAGCATGGAGCAGATGTTTTTTTAGTACTAGGAGATCCAGGCGCAGGTAAGAGTGTCTCTTTGAGAAAACTATGTCTTGAACTTTTGGATGAGTCTAAAAAGACAAAAAAAATTCCTGTCTATATAAACCTAAAAAAATGGAATAAAAATTGGAACATAAATAAATTACCGAATAAAAATGATTTGATAGAATTTGTGAAAGAAGAACTTTATGAAAATGGTGACTTTTTTACAGATGGATTTTTGAATGGTTATTTTGATAGTATGCTAGAAGATGGACGGTGGTATTTCATTTTTGATTCTTTTGATGAGATGCCATGTTTAATGGGTAAACAGCATTGTCAGGAACTAATTGATCATATTTCTGAGATATTATTTCAGTTTATGACAGGTAATAATCAAAGTGGTGGTGTCGTAGCATCTAGATTGTATAAAGCTCCCTCTGAGGCAATTAGACCGACTATTATTCTTCGTATACAAGAATTTAATGATATCAAAATTCAAACAATGCTGGAAAAATATTTGAACAATGCAGATGAAATTGTTAAAGAATTATTTGGAAAAAGAGAAGATCTTGTAGTACTATGTCGGAATCCCTTTTACTTGACATTATTAATCAATTTTATAAAAGAAAAAGGTATAGTTTTCCCTAAAAATCAAATGGATTTATATAGTAATTTTGTTGATGGCCGTTTAAATAAGTGTGCAGGAAAGATAGAAAGTGAAGACTTCTCAAAAGAAGATGTACATAAAGCAGCCAAAAGACTTGCTGCCTTTTTTCAGGAATCACCCAAGTATGGTTTGGAATGTCCAATTTATGAATTATATCAGCAGTCTAATGGATTATTTAAAGAATACTGGCAGAAAGCCATCAAGATTTTAGAATATGCAAAAATATGTAGGTTTGGAGGAATTAATGGAAGTGTTTCATTTGTTCATCGCAGATTTCAAGAATTTTTCTTGGTGGAAAGCATTATGGAGCAGCATCAAGATATTGGAGATGACGAGTACAATGGCATTATTAATGGTTCCGGAATGAGAGATGCACTTGTTTTATACTGTGAGGTAACTAACGATGCAAAAGCTTATGAGATTGCTAGATACTGTTGGGATGTGATTAAAAATAATATTTCTTATAGGAATAGCATTCTAAATAAAGGCAGTATAGAACTTGTGAATACATTAAACTTTATGTCAGAAGCCTTTCGTAATCGCCAAAATATTTTGTCGGATTTTATCAAAGAATTTGAACAATTGATAATTGAGAGTATAAATGATGATACGGATTTTGTTATACTAATTGCTTTTACTAATAGCATGGTTCTATTTGATCAACAAAATATGCATGATGCAATTCTTAAGATTTTTAGTTTAAAAAACCGTTGGTTAAATGATTTGATATTACAAAATTGTCGGTTGATTCATAAATTGGAAAATCGTGTTGAAACAAGATTTTCCACATATTTTTTTACTATGAAAATGACCACTTTTTTAAAACGGTACAAAAATACACATTTTTCATTATCTATTTCCAAGAGTTTTAGGTATGTAAAAATTGTCCATTTGTGTATTTTTATGAAATATATATCCATGATGGTTACAGTAGGCGTTAGCGCCATTATATTATTGACCAAGTTAATAGATTCAAGTTGGAGTATTCAAAAAACTGTGACACCATTGCATATTGTAAACTTTTACGATGATATTTTAAATTATGCGACAAAAATAATTTTTATTATTTATATTATTACACACCATCATATATATAGGCAAGGTAAATATGTAGATAACATATTTTTTATAATTTCTAGTATTTTTTTCCCGGGAATAGTTATGTTTGGGATACTGCTGAATGCACCAGAATGGTCTGTAGTAATATATTTAGCTATTATTTTATGTGTAATTTCCTTTAATGCAGCGCAATTGATAATATTTGTGCATGATTTTTATTATTTATTTAAGAAAATAGTTATTAATTTATCAAAAGGATGTACATCTTTTACTAAATTACTTAACCAATTTATTCTTTATATTAAATTGCTAAAACAAAGGGTATTTTTAATTAATTTCATCAAACTGATTTGTTCAATAGCAATTACGATTGCTTTTTGGGTGATTTTTAAAAATTATAAAGACTTATTCGGAATAATTTTTGCTCTAATTTGCATTGTGGCAGCTGCTGTAACACCTATTCATTTAGTTTGCTATTTTGTTCATTACTGTCAAGATGGATATTGGGTAAAACATAGACCCAGTATTCAATTAATAAAAAGAGAGGATCTAGCAAAAAATTTGAGCGCATTACATTTTGCAAAATGGAAATACTTATATGTGGAGAAGTTGCTACAAAACAAGACTAAGTTAGAAGGTGACTGGCCTAATGGATGCAGACCCGGACAAGAAGATGATAATTTAGAAAATATTCTTGCAAAGTTAGATTGCCTAAGTTTGGAAATTATTCATCGTATATTTTAGGTGGATTATTAAACAATAGTTTAACTTGAAATTTCAGTTGTTCTATTCTTTTTTAAGTTCCATAAGATCATTTCTTTTTATAACTAATACTTATTATAAATGAATATTAGTTTTTTATGCTCTTAGAGTCGTATAAAATGTCTCATGAATTGAAATTTGGGGTTGTTGCCAAAAATGCAATAGCCCCTTAAACTATATCATCTCAATTGGCACTATCAAAGTATCCTTGTCAAATGCACTGAATTTCTCCGCCATGCAAAGAATAGCTCCCGTACCCGACTTAAGCGGTGATTTGTTGATGACATCAAATGTTTTGGCAAGACGCTTGTCCGGAGTGGCAGTCTTTTTGATCTCAAGGGGACAAAGCATACCGTCACCTTCTATGATAACATCAATCTCTTTGGAGTCCCGGTCACGGTAGAAATACAGATATGGTTCAAGTCCGGAATTCTGATAGCTTTTCATGATCTCAGATACTGTGAAATTTTCAAGAAGTGCTCCGTTCATGGCACCGCTTTCGGCAACTTCCGGAGATGACCATTTTGTCAGGTAGCAGACAAGTCCTGTGTCGTAAAAATATAGCTTCGGAGTCTTTATAGTCCGCTTCAATACATTATTTGAATAGGGGTGCAGCAGAAAAACTATTCCCAGTGTTTCAAGGATATTTAACCATGCCTTTGCAGTTGCCATGTCAATGTCCGCATCATCTGCAAGGGCTTTGTAATTCAGAAGCTGGGATGTTCTTGCAGCGGCAGCTGTAATGAATCTGTTGAATTTCAGTGCATCCACAGCGGCAGAAATATCCCGCACATCCCGTTCTACATAGGTTGAAAGGTAAGATGCGTAGTAAATGTTTCTGTCGGGATACTGGCCGCTGACAATTCCCGGCATAGAGCCTGTCCAGATACGGCGAAACAATTCAGGTACAGTAATTCCAGTAAAGCTTTTGCTTTCTTCCAGAAGCTTGTCAAAGTCTGTGGTAAATGGTATACACTTTGCCCCTGTAATTTCTCGCTGTGATAAGGGAGACATATGCAGAAGCGCCACACGTCCTGCAAGAGATTCCTGCACACCACGCATCAAACGAAAAATCTGTGACCCTGTCACCCAGAAGTCTCCCGGATTATGCTCCTCGTCAATGTGGATCTTTATATATGTGAACAGCTCCGGGGCGTACTGTATTTCATCGATCAGTACCGGCGGCTTGTGCAGCTGCAGAAATAGATTGGGGTCGTTCTTTGCCATATCACGTTCTGTAAGATCGTCCAAAGATACATATTCACGACCGATATTTTCTTTTTCTGCAAGGGATCGGAGCATTGTTGTCTTTCCTGCTTGACGAGGTCCGGTCAGAAGTATTGCGGAGTATGATTTACTCAAATCAAGTATTCGATCCTCCATATGACGTTCAATATATCTCATAATACACCCCCGAATAGCTGAAGTCCAATGTTTCATTTTATATTAGTATAAACTAAATCCTAAAAATTGTCAATAGATTTTCGGCAGATTTTTAGAAATTTATAAAATTTGCCGAAATAATAAGATTGGTAATATTGGTGAACGCTCAAAAAACGGAACGCATAACACTGATCTCAGTGAAAAGAAAATCGGCGATAAAAAATCGGCGACAAAAATCGTTGATAAAAATCGGCGATAAAGCAAAGTAATAAAGAAAATATCATTGTTTCTGAGGGAGAAAACAAGAGCAGGGTATATAAGCTAAAATAAGCATCACTCATTAATTCGCTTTGCGTGAGCGATGAAATGAGTGATGCAAATCTTTATATAACCACAAAAACCACATTTTCTAATTTACTACAACCATATGCACCGTGGATTTTGAAATTCCGAACTGTTTAGCAGCGGCACGAACAGTAGCTTTATTCTCGAGAATATAACGGCCGAGAACTACGGCGCGTTCCTCGATATCCTGACCTGCTTTTACCTTCAATATGCTCACTCCAATACACGGTATTTCTTTCTATGTATATGCGTGAGTTTCCGGGTTAATGACGGTCAAAGAATTATAACTATGGCTGCTGAATTTTCAGCAGCCGCCACTCTCGGATCATATCATCCCAATTGGCACTATCAAAGTATCCTTGTCAAACGCACTGAACTTCTCTGCCATGCAGAGAATGGCTCCCGTTCCCAGCTTAAGAGGTAATCTGTTGATGACATCGAATGTTTTGGCAAGACGTTTGTCAGGAGTGGCAGTCTTTTTGATCTCAATTGGACAAAGCATACCGTCTCCTTCTATGATAACGTCGATCTCTTTGGAGTCCCGGTCACGGTAGAAGTACAGATACGGTTCAAGTCCGGAATTCTGATAGCTCTTCATGATCTCCGATACTGCGAAATTTTCAAGAAGCGCTCCGTTCATGGCACCGCTTTCGGCAATCTCAGGGGATGACCATTTTGTCAGATAGCAGACCAGTCCTGTGTCATAAAAATACAGCTTAGGAGTCTTTATAGTCCGCTTCAATACATTATTTGAATACGGGTGCAGCAGAAAAACTATTCCCAGTGTTTCAAGAATATTTAACCAAACCTTTACAGTCGGCAGATCAATGTCTGCATCATCTGCAAGGGCTTTGTAATTCAGAAGCTGTGACGTTCTTGCAGCAACGGCTGTGATAAATCTGTTGAATTTCAGCGCATCCACAGCGGCGGAAATATCCCGCACATCACGTTCTGCATAAGTGGATAGGTAGGATGAGTAGTAAATATTTCTGTCAGGATACTGACCGCTGACAATTCCCGGCATGGAGCCTGTCCAGATACGGCTAAACAGTTCGGGGACAGTAATTCCGGTGAAGCTTTTGCTTTCTTCAAGGAGCTTGTCAAAGTCTGTGGTGAATGGTATACACTTTGCTCCTGTAATTTCTCGCTGTGATAAGGGGGACATATGCAGGAGCGCCACACGTCCGGCAAGGGATTCCTGTACCCCTCGCATCAGGCGGAATATCGCAGATTTTTAGAAAAATATAAAATCTGCCGAAACAGACATAAACAAACTGACTCCGCATCAATAACGAAGTCAGTTTGTCTTTCATATACTATAAATTTACTCAGAACAGTCCTGTATTTCCTGCCGTATAACGAAGGATAAGCTCTGCATCTCCGCGGCTGATGATGCCATCGCCGTTAACGTCTGCCGCATCCTTATCGATAGTCACATACTCTTCTTTTCCTATGTAAGCAAGGATCAACGCAGCATCAAAAGCATCAACAGTGCCGCTGCCGTCTGCGTCGCCTTTGATGAAGCTTCTGCCTGTACTGCCGGTTCCGCTGCTGCCGACGCTCTTGTCTGTGCTGTCACTGCCGGCATTTCCGGTGTTGTCCGGGCTGCTGCCGCTGTCTCCGGAGCTTCCGGGGGCATTGTTTTCATTGCCGCCGGCATCTGTGCCGTCTCCAATGCTGCTGTCTCCGCTTCCATCTTCATTTTTGCTGCCGTCAGTATCTGTATTGCCTCCGCTGCCGCTGTCGTCCTCCGGCATATTGTCCTCCTCATCGGTCAGCTTAAGGACATTGACATAAACGTCCTTATTGTTGGAGATCGTATTTCCTGCCCAATATATTGACCCATCAATATACACAGGCATCGTGCAGGGATTTAATCTCGCCGTTTTGGAAAACAGCGCCGCAGGCTTTATTACATTGCCGTAGGAATCCAGTATCATGTAGTACAAGCCGTCGTATCTTTTGTATGCCCAGCCCCATACCCAACCGTTTCTGTCACCCTTCTCAAACAGGATAACTATCTTCCCGTCATCGGTTCCGACCACCTGGGGATTTTCAATCGTGGCGTCTGTATAATCAGCAAGCCATTTCACACCGTAATTTGTCACCTGCCTGTCTCCGTTGGGACCGCTGAGTCCGGAACGCGTCCCCTTGGTTACATAAGCAGACTCCTTGGAAAGATCAGCATATGGATCAAATATCTGAACGAAAAGCTGTTCCCTTTCGGTCTCAGCCGCTGACGTAAGGGAGGGAGCCGCTGTTCCCACCAGAGCCGCTGTACCGTTGCCAAGTGAAACAATACCCGCCAGATGAGCAAAGTTATTATTAATGACGCCCCATTTTTCGTTTTTAGATGCATCCTGTTCGATCCAGAAGTGGAACGGGTATCCCTTTTTGTAATTGAGTACGCCAAGAGAGCCTACCTCTACAGCATATGTGGAAAACGCACGTTCATTGGCATCTCCTTCGCTCAGGAAAAGAAAGCTTTTATATCCGAATGGGATCGTTCTGTGCGCAAAGGAGTGAGAGCTTATCCATGCTGTATCCTTCATAGTCATAAACGTATTTATATTTATTATCCAGACCGAATTTGCCTGATGTCCGTTGTACATTTCCCTGCCGTAATGAACTGCCATTACATTGTCGGCAATTGCTGCGGACACTCCCGAATCAAAGGGTATCTTTGTATTATAGTCGCTTCCGTGGTAAGACTGGAGGCTGGAGCTTCCGTTGTTTCCTGTCGTCATCATCGGATCTCCGCCGCTTGAAAGATACTTTGAAATGAACACGGTCTGCCTGCTTGTGTCGCTTGTCTGATTGACCTCTCCGGTCACGGCGTAAAAATACCCGCTTGCATCGCACACCACTGTTCCGAATACGGGATGTGCCTTTTTAAGCTTGATATCGTCTGACACCACAGAGCCGTCAGCGGACGTCTTTACTATGGTTATTTCGTCAGTACCGTCCACAGCAAGACAGAAGCTTCCGTCAATGTACTTGAACTGGGCTATTGGAGAAACGCCGTCCCAGTGGGGATACTGTCCGTCTATATCGGTAATATCCTTCCGGACAGATGTCCGCACCTCTGACCTCACGTCAGCATAAACTGCGGAGGACATTGAAAAGACCATCCCCAATACAATTGCTGCACAGGTAAATATATGTAATTTCTTCATCGTTTAATATCCCTCCATACCTGTCCGGAAGCCGTTTTTCCGGACAAAATTACATAATCAAGGTTATTTTAGCACATCAGTTCACATATGTCAAGTATCCTGAGAGTAGAAAATCGACAAAAAATAACCAAAATTTACGGGGGAAAATATACAAAATGTTGATTAAGTCCCGGATTTATTGACATTTTTCTCGTAATTTAGTACAATGTAAGTACCAAATATACATTTTGTAGAACAATGGAGGAAGGTCAAATGAAGAAAAGACTGACTGCATGGGCAATGTCCGCTGCAATGTGTCTGTGTCAGCTGATACCGTCCGGACTTACAGCATATGCAGATGACTATAACTCTGTCACGGTCACAGCAAAAATAACAGGCTCTGCCGCTACCGATCTCAGTCCCGGAGAGAAATTTTATGTGGATGTGTCCCTGGACGACCTGTCGACCTGCGCATTCTCCCTGAACGCATCCTGGGATACCGGCGATCTGGAGCTTACCGACGCCGTCCCCGGCAGTAATTTTTATAACGGAAGCATCCTCCCCTTTACATATATCCCCTTTGACAAAAGCAGCGGAACACCTGTCCCGGAGCAGGCTTTAAAGGATTACCGGAACAACATAACAAGGGATGTCTGCGTGTTCGCTTTTGTGTCCGGAGAGAATATGGACTGCGGCGGAGTCGCAGTAACTCTGGAGTTTACTGTAAAGCCGGGCGCAGACATAGGCTCCAGCGAAATAAACGTGTATCTTGACCCGGACGACCCTCCCCGATATTTCAGTCAGGACTATAAAAGCGTAAGCATCGGGATATCCGAAGGCATTGACGATGAGCATAACGGCAGGGTATCTGCCGAAATAATCAGCTCTGAGGAAACAGTGACAAGCGCATATGACCCGTCGGTCACAGAAGCTTTCCCCTCCATGACCGAAATTACAAAATCTCTTGACCCGGCATTCGTGACTGAGATCATCACCGACGACAACGCTCCCTTTACAACAATAACAGTTGATGCATCTGAGGATGACATCGTAAGCCTCTCCCCTGATATAGAAAATGTCAATTCACCCGCCGCTAATGGAAATGATAATTTCTACAACGGACTGGCAGACGATGTAAGCGCAGCCGCCGGGGCATCCGACAAAGCAGGGGAAAATATCAAGCGTATCGCCATAAGCTGTACAGCCGTGCTTGCGGCGGGACTTATCGTGCTGATGATGCAAAAGCAGAAACGGAAAAACAACGGAAGCGACCGTATAAAATGATAATAAGGGGATGCTGCATATGCAGCATCCCCTGTTACAGTTCTGTTATTATTTGTTTGATCTGAGTCGTTTTTTAATAATTGACCCAATGACTGCTGTCACAAAAGGAATTATTGCGATCCATACATGAGTAACCGAATCGATCAGCTCGCCGCTTTCGTAAATTCCCGCATCTGAGGAAACGTCCTCTCCCTCAGAAGAGCTTACACCCGCCGGAATGTAAATGCCGGGAGCGGGATAATAGCCGTTTCCTGGAGGTACAGGAGCCTCCGGTGCAGGCTTGTTATTTTCGTTATCCTGACCGGGTCTTTCCGGCTCAGAGGGTTCAGGGTCAGTTGGCTTTGGGTCGGTGGGTTCGGGATCGGTTGGCTTCGGGTCAGTCGGGTCAGGATCGGTGGGCTCCGGCTCAGTCGGCTCCGGGTCAGTGGGCTCCGGCTCGGTAGGTTCGGGATCGGTTGGCTTAGTTCCGACTTCGGGAGGCTTAGCTATTGTAATCATAATTTCCGGTATAAATTTAGTATGATAAGGATCGTCTGCATAAGTCACACCATAGTCGTAATTATATTTGACGAGAATAGCGCCTTCAGGTATCGCTAACCCTTCAGGTATCTCAATGTCACCCGCTGTGTAATTCTGCAATGCTAATGTACGTATCAGTCCGCCTGCATTTTCCGCATTATCTCCAAGCAGAGCATTCATTTCTTTCCAATCTGTCCAATCATCGCCATTGGTAGTACTTGTAGTTTTATCGGTATTCAGCTTTGTCGCATATTGCCAGTTAGATGTCTTTTCCACTCTGAAATTCCCATCATAAGCCCGCATTTTTGCGATCAGGCTGCTGCCATCCGTTACTTCACCCATGGAGGACAGATGCCAGCCTACTCCGAATTTCTCTTTATCGGTTATTGCATTTTTACTTATATCAATACTTATCAGCGGAGTATAGTGTAATCTGACATCACTCAGATTTTCTAATTTGCTGAGATCAATGCTTGTAATATCAGTGTATTCCATATCCAGTGTAATCAAATTTTTACAATCATCTAAGCCAATGATCTCATTAATCGAATTTCCGTTAGCCCAAATTGCAGTAAGCGATTGACAGCCGGTCACATTAATTATTTTGAGGGCACCTCGTTCTTCTTTGGGCTGATTTGGGGAATAACTGTATTTGACGGTAACCTCTTCTAAATTTTCAAGTCCGCTGAGGTCAAGTTCTGTGATACGACTTTCATTACATAAAAGATTCTTAAGATTATAAAAAATTTTTATTCCCTCTAAGCTTTCTACTTTTTCTGCATTGCTGATACTGATCTGCTTTACCTGCGATATTTCTTCTGATGAAAATTTGCCATCATCCGCCAAACCATTCAAGCTATTGCCATCACCATCTTTTAAACAATCTCCAATTATTTTTGCCAATTCATCATCAAAAGTTTCATCAATAGATATAGCTATTTCAATTTCAGCCTCCAGATAACAGCCTTCTATTCCGCAGTAATATGTGTATGAAACAGTATCCCCTGTGATGTAATTACCCTCAACGCCGCTGTCCCATGAGGTAATATTGTTTTTATCAAAATTTTTATTGTATTTTTTCAGTTCTTCACAAAGAGCATCAACGGTCAGTTCATTCAATGCAATTACACATTTGTTATCCTTAGCAGAAAAATTTTTACTTGTTAATTGTGTACATCCGCTAAGGTCAAGACTTGTAAGCTGATTTTCATTACAAAAAAGCGTTGTAAAATTTGTATTGTTGCTGAGATCAAGGCTTGTAAGCTGATTTTTATTGCAATTAAGATATATTAAATTGGTAAGTTTGCTTATATCAAGGTTTGTAATTTGATTATTAGAACAGCTAAGTAATTTCAAATCAGTAAAGTATTCTATTCCCGTTAAGTCTTCTATGTGATTATTGTCTAAAAACAACGGCTTGATTGGATCTGGATTGCAGACCGCATCTATTTCATCCTGAGAAAGATATCCGTCTCCATTAATATCAATAGATGATCCTTTAATCACCGTTTGAAAAAACCAATCCGGAAAATGCTCATCATCAATAGGGATACCCTCCCCGTCAGCCACAGGAGAGATACCGTCATCGCTGTATGCAGCTGTCAGGCCCTCGTCGTTTTCGAAAATATCAGCATTTGCAGTCAAAACCACGGCAGAAAGCATCAGCGCCGCTGCTGCTGCAGCAAATAATTTTTTTAGCTTCATACAATACTCCTTTCATTGCGGGAAATTTTGACTTGCATTGTGTACAATTATATTTGCACAAACTTTCGTTTATATCATTATATCAAAATATTCTTAAAAAAGCAATACAAAAACTGACCAAATTGCAAAACCGCTCTGATATAAAATTTCAGGAGAGCTTTTTATTATATTCAAAAGCATAAATATCAGGTTCGGATATTTGCCGCAAAGAAAAGCAGGATAAAGAATCCGAACAGAAGCCCAACAAACACAGATGAAATTATCAGCATTATTTTAAGCTTTTTCTTGCGGTCGGTCTCCTCATCGGGACATCTGTGAAAAAGCTCCAGACTTACTGCAAACCACCCTATTATCGCAAGCGGGATTATGACAAACACACCGGTAATGTTCATAACGACTGTCCTTTCATTTGCATATTATTCCAGATGCAGGATATTAAGCAGAAGTATCCAGCTCATGCCGTAGTAGGTCACAACAGCCACAAGGTCGTTGATGGTAGTTATCAGCGGACCGGAAGCAACTGCAGGGTCGATCTTTATCCTCTTGAAAAATATAGGAATAAGCGTTCCCACTGCGCTGGAGATAAGCATCGCAAGCACCAGCGACACTCCTATACAAGCGGACACCGCAAACGCAAACATGGGAGGCTTGTGCTTGAACAGCATGATATACAGTCCCACAAAAATAAATGATATCATACAGAGAAGCAGTCCGTTGCAGAGTCCCACCCTCATTTCCTTTGTCACAAGGTGTCCCTTTTGCTTAAAGGTGAGGTTTTCGTCCATGAGCACCCTGATAGTAACCGCAAGGGACTGTGTTCCCACGTTACCTGCCATGTCAAGTATCAGGGACTGGAACGCCATTATAATAGTAAGCTGTGAGACCACCTTTTCAAAAGCCCCCACAACTCCGGACACGATAATGCCAAGTCCCAGAAGCACCAGAAGCCATGGCAGACGCTTTTTCATGCTTTGCAGCACAGGCTCCCGCAGATCCTCCTCTGCAGTAAGACCCGCCAGCTTTGCGTAGTCCTCGCCCATCTCGTCGTCAACGACTTCAATAATGCTCTGGGACGTAATAACGCCCAGCAGCTTATTGGTATTGTCAAGGACGGGTATGGAGCTTTCGGAATAGTCCTTCAGCTTTTCGATACAGTCGTCGATAGTCTCGCTTGCATAAACATACGGGAAGGACGTCACTATCAGATCGTCAAGTGAAGCCGTACTTCTTGCGATGATAAGCTCTTTCAGGTCGACAGCCCCGTAAAACTCTTCGTTCTCGTCCACAACAAAAAGTGTGGAGATATTGTCGTTTTCCTCCGCCTGTCTTACAAGCTCGTCCATAGCCTGCTTGATAGTGAGGTTCTCCCTGATGATGATGCAGTTAGTGGTCATTTTACTTCCTATCTCGTCGTCGTCAAAGGAGGCGATCATCCTGATCTCCTTCTGTATCTCAGGCTTGATGGCGTCGATAATCAGGGCTCTTTTTTCCTTTTCGATCTCCCGCAGGACGTTTGCGGCGGTGTCCGTTTCAAGCTCGGACACTACTGCGGCGGCTTTGCGTATATCCATTTCGTTAAGATAGGAGCCCACTTCGTCCTCGTCGATATACTCGAATATCTCCGCCAGCATCTCCGCGCTGCACACACGGTAAAATTTGCTCCGCTCCTGTGCGGTGAGAGCTTCAATGACCTGAGCGATATCATTTCCGTGATAGTCCTCAAGCTTTGTAAGCATCGTTTTCGGTGAGTCGTTTCCCCTGATAATGTCGGTTATCTCATGTCCGTAGTCCGGCTTGACTATTGCAGTCTCCTCCGAAAGGACGAGCTTTTCCTGATCTTTATTTTCCATTTTTGACCCCTCCTTGTCCACCCCGTAATATATATTTAATTATATTATTTTTCAGTATAAATGTCAAGCAGGATGTATTGACATTATCCTTCATTTTAGGTATAATATGTATAACATAGCAGTGAAAGGAGCTGTCATATTATGCTGGAAAACGCCATCACCAATAAAAATAAATCATTCGACTATAAGGACCTTACAAAGGAGCTGGAAAAAAACCTCTCCGCGCTTCAGCAGCAGATCAGAAACAAGAAGCTTCCCGTTATTATACTTCTTGAAGGCTGGGGAGCCTCGGGAAAGGGCACCCTTATCAAGGACATGATAAAAATGCTGGATCCCCGTTTCTTCAAGGTCTTTTCTACCATGCCTGCCGACGAGGCTGAGCGCCGCTATCCCATGATGAAGCGTTTCTGGGAGGATATCCCCGAATACGGCACCATATCCGTAATGGACAGAAGCTGGTACCAAGAGCTTGCCATCGCAAAAATGGAGGACGGCATCTCCGCTGACGAGTATGCACGCCGAATACATACGGTCAACACCTTTGAGCGCCAGCTTTCCGACGACGGCTACCTTATCGTGAAATTTTTCCTGCACATCTCCCAGAAGGAGCAGAAAAAGCGCTTCCTCAAGCTTAAGGAGGACAGCTCTACAAAGTGGCGTGTCACCGAGCTTGACAAGATGCGTCACAAGAATTATAACGAATACTACAAGCAGTTTGACGATATGCTCACAAAAACAAACACCCCCCACTGTCCGTGGCGGATCATAGACACCACCGACCGCAGCTTCACCCGGTTTCAGGTGTTCAACATCCTTGTGAGCCAGATCACCAATGCAGTAAACACCGAGCGCATCCCCTCCCCTGTTATTGAGGAGACCTCCCACCGTTTCGAGCTTGCCCCCTGCAAAAAGCTTGCAGATGTCAAGCTGGAAAACAAAGCTCTCCAGCCTACTAAATATGTGGATGAGCTCAAAAAAGCACAAAAGGAGCTTGCCAAGCTCCACGGAAAAATATACAAGAAGAAGATATCCGTCATCCTTCTTTTTGAGGGCTGGGACGCTGCAGGAAAGGGCGGAGCCATAAAAAGAGTTTCCTACGCTCTTGACCCCAGAGGCTACGAAGCTGTCCCCATTGCCGCTCCCGATAAGCACGAGCTTAACCATCACTATCTGTGGCGGTTCTGGAACCATCTTCCCAAAAGCGGACACATCACCATTTTCGACCGCTCATGGTACGGCAGAGTTATGGTGGAAAGGCTGGAGGGCTTCACTCCTCCCGACCGCTGTGCAATGGCATACAATGAGATCAACGAGTTTGAGGCGGAGCTTACCGACGAGGGCATCATACTTCTGAAATTCTGGATGCAGATAGACAAGGACGAGCAGCTCAAGCGTTTCAATGACCGTCTTAACACTCCCGAAAAGCAGTGGAAGATCACCGACGAGGACTGGCGCAACCGTGAAAAGTGGGATCAGTACGAGGAAGCGGTAAACGAAATGATCGCCAAGACCTCCACCAAGGCGGCTCCCTGGAATATCATCGAAGCAAACGACAAGCTCTACGCCAGAATCAAGGTCATGAACATTATTATTGACGCCCTGTCCGCAAGGATAAAGAATCAATAAGAAACACTCCCCCGGTCACTCCGAAATACCTGTACAGGTGGTCGAGCTCCATCTCTCCCCTGCCTCCCCATGAGGAAAAGAGCACCGTCTCTGAGTCTGTGAGTCCTGTGACCGTAATATAATGCCATCTTATTTTTCCCGTCCGGGTCTTGTTTCCCGAGGCGGGAAAATTTATTTTATAGGGGAGCCTGTTCCCGTTTTCTCCGATGCGGACAATTACAGGCACCCCCTGCAGGATTGAATCGGAGATGAGCTGTCCCAGACCCTTCCTGTCAAATTTCCCTTTTCCGTAAAAGCGGAAGCTTTTTTTTGTGTACTTTTTCAGTGTTTTTATTATCAGTCCCGTGGGGACGCCTATCAGGTTCAGTCTGTGACGGTAAATGTCATTGTCGCGGACATCCTCCACAAATGATGTGTACTCCGAAAGCGTGGGAGAATATCCCTCACCATGGCGCAGAAAAAGTATGGTGTCGCAGACCGCGATCATGCCGCAGCCGCTGTGAGAGGACAGCTTCCCGAAAAGGCTCTGGTCTCCGCCGTACATATATCCCCTGTCGGTTCTGATTTTCAGATAGTCAAGCTCCATTATTTATCACCTTGCAGATCAAAAATAAAGGAGCAAAGCCATAAGCCTTACTCCTGTTTGCCGTCAGCATAAAAAACTCACTTTACTTTCCTTATGTCTTTATGCTATAGCGTCGTCTTATACCCTGTCAAACAGCATTACCTTCCCTCGCAGATCAAGCGAATAGCAGTCCTGTTTTCACCGTCTATCTCAACACTGGCAAAAGCAGGATAGCAGATCAGATCCACACCTACAGGAGCAAGATAACCACGGGCGACAGCGATCGCTTTTATGGCTTGATTTGCCGCTCCGGCGCCTACTGCCTGAACTTCAACAGATCCATTTTCGCGCATTACGCTTGCAATGGCGCCCGCCACTGAATTTGGGTATGAACGTGCCGAAACCTTAAGAACCTCCATAAAAACGCCTCCCGAATTCATATTTTTAGGTATATTGCAGAATCTGAAAAAATGACTTTTAGGCCAATTACATTTATTTAAGTATACACTAATTGTAGCCATATTGCAATACCTTTGTAATAAATTCAGCGGTTTATCTAATTATAAGTCTTTCGATTTTAACACATTTACCATTATTATGATTAAATTCGATAAATACCCCGTTGATAAAGGGGGTCGTGTCCGCCTCGGCGAAGCGCACGGGACCGTGGAACCGCTGTTTCTCGATGGCAATTTCTGCCTTCACTCCAAGAGCGGAATGCTCGGGACCGCACATCCCTGCGTCTGTGATATAGCCCGTGTGTCCCGACAGTATCATCTCGTCCGCAGTCTGGACGTGGGTATGTGTTCCGAAAACTGCGGTCACCTTTTCCGCAAGATAAAATCCCATTGCTTTCTTTTCGCCGGTAGCTTCCGCATGGAAGTCTACAATAATATTTTTTGTGTCTATTTTTTCCAGTATGCTGTCTATTGCTGCAAAGGGATTGTCAAGTGCCTCCATAAAGACAGTGCCCATAAGATTGATGACCGCCACCTGACAGCTTCCCATGTCATATATGCAGTACCCGTGCCCCGGATTGCCCTCGGGGAAATTTGCGGGACGCAGAAGATACTGCTCCGACTCCAGCATAGGATATATCTCCCTGCGCCTGTAGCAGTGGTTCCCTGTAGTGATGACGTCTGCCCCGCAGTCAAAGAGCTGCTTTGCCGACTGGGGGGTGATGCCGTTTCCGTTAGCACTGTTCTCTCCGTTTATGACCGTCATATCAATGCCGTAAAGCTGCTTTATCCCCCTCAGCTTATCCGCAACGAAATTTGTTCCGATGGCTCCCACAACGTCTCCTAAAAACAATAAATTCATAGTACCTCCGATAAAAACAAAGAGCGAGGAGTTTTGCATCTCCTCGCCCTGAGAAGGGAAATTATTCATTATCTGATTTATCTTCGTCCGACTTATCTTCGTCTGACTTGCCGCCGTCCGATTTGTCTTCGTCCTTGTCTTCATCCTTTGGCTTGTCATCGTCCTTATCCTCGGACTTCTTTTCCTCAGCGCCTATCTCTTCAAGAACCGGTGTGGAAGTGATCTCCCCGTCAGGCTCGTCGTCAGCCGATCCGCTTTCATGCTTTTCAATGCCCTCGATCAGGTTTGCCTCGTCAGCACCGATCTCCTCCAGAGTCAGTGTGGATGCGATATCCTCTCCGGCTTCAACGCTCTTCATAAGCTTTTCAAAGTCATCGCCGTTGATCTTTTCATGCTCGATAAGGTACTCGGCAAGCTTCACAAGCTGGTCATTGTATTCGGTAAGAATCCTTTCACACTCTGCATAAGCTTCGGTGATTATCCTCTTTACCTCGCTGTCGATAAGGTTTGCAGTCTCCTCACTGTACTGGTGAGTGTGACCGTAGTCTCTGCCCAGGAATACCTCGTCAGAGTCCCCGCCGTAAAGAACGGGACCCAGCGCGTCGGAAAATCCGTAGCGTGTGACCATTGCTCTTGCCTTCTTGGTAGCCTGCTGGATATCTCCGCTTGCGCCTGTGCATACGTCCTCGAATGCAAGAGACTCAGCAACACGTCCGCCCATTGTCATAACGATATCCTGATACATCTTGCCTTTTGTTACGTGGTTGTCGTCTGTCTCGGGACGGCACACTGTAAGTCCTGCCGCCTGACCTCTCTGGATAGTTGTTACCTGATGTACCTTTTCGCACTCAGGCAGATGGTAAGCAGCAACTGCGTGACCCGCCTCGTGGTAGGCGGTGATCTTTTTGTCACGGTCGGTAACGATATGGGATTTCTTTTCGGGGCCTGCAATGACCTTCAGGGTAGCCTCCTCGATATCGTTTTCGATAATGGACTTGCGGTTTGCTCTTGCCGCAAGGAGGGCAGCCTCGTTAAGGAGGTTTTCAAGATCGGCACCTGTAAAGAACTGAGTGGTCTTTGCAATGACATTCAGGTCAACGTCGGGAGCAAGGGGCTTGTTCTTTGCATGGACTTTCAGAATTTCCTCTCTGCCCTTTACATCGGGATAGCCCACCATTACCTCACGGTCGAAACGTCCGGGACGAAGCAGCGCAGGGTCGAGAATATCACGGCGGTTCGTTGCTGCGATAACGATAACACCCTCGTTGCCTTCAAAGCCGTCCATCTCAACAAGGAGCTGGTTAAGAGTCTGCTCACGCTCATCGTGACCGCCGCCCAGACCCGCGCCTCTGCGGCGTCCTACGGCGTCGATCTCGTCGATGAACACGATAGCAGGAGAGTTTTTCTTTGCAGTCTCGAACAGGTCACGTACACGGGACGCACCTACGCCGACGAACATTTCAACGAAGTCGGAGCCTGAGATGGAGAAGAAAGGTACTCCCGCCTCGCCCGAAACAGCCTTTGCAAGAAGGGTCTTACCTGTACCGGGAGGACCTATCAGCAGAACGCCCTTGGGTATTCTTGCGCCCATTTCGCTGTATTTCTTGGGATTTTTCAGGAAGTCAACTATCTCGGCAAGCTCTTCCTTTTCCTCGTCAGCGCCTGCCACGTCGTCAAAGGTATGCTTTTTTCCGGCGGCGTTCTTGACGTTCGCTTTGCCGAAGTTGTTCATTTTTCCGCCGCCTGCCTGACGCATCATAAAGAAGAAGAAAAAGATCATCAGACCGATTATCAGCAGGGACGGTATCAGATTATACAGCCAGGATGTATCCTGTATTTTATAGTATTCAAGCTTTAACGGAGCGTCCGGATGTCTTTCATTATACTCCCGGCGGTAGTTCTCCGTGCCTGTCTGTATCTCGTTCAGGAACACCGTAACATTGGGAACTGTGTAAGTGATAGGCGTGCTTCTGCCGTCAACAAAGATCTCCAGCTCTCCGGTGCCAAGATCGAAATTCATTTCCGAGACCTGATAATTATCAAAATACTCCATTATCTCCGAATATGTGTACTCCGGCTCAGGCTTGGTCGCCTGCTTAAGCAGAACTACTGCCAGAGCGATAGCTGCTATCATTACCAGAGCATAAACAACAATACCCGTGTTTTTCTTTGAACCCACTTGTTATCAATCCTTTCTGTTGAGAGCTTTTATACAAATCCCTCTTTTAAAATATGACAAAATCAAGCCGCAAAACCCATAAATGCAAGCTTTTGTGGCTTGCTTTTGTCTATTTTAATAATCGGGATTAGTATTGCCCCCATTATGATATATTTAATTGAAGACAGTTATTCTGAATATTCGGCTATATAGGGGAGATTTCTGTATCTCTCCCCGCAGTCAAGACCGTACCCCACCACAAAAAGATCGGGTATCTCGAACAAGGACATATCCGCTTTCAAAGGGACAAGACGTCTTTCAGGCTTGTCAAGCAGAGTTATGACCTCCACCGACAGCGGCCCCTTTTTCTTCATACGGTCTATGATATCGTTAAGAGTTCTTCCTGTGTCAATGATATCCTCGGCGATGATAACGTGATATCCGCTCACATCCCTGTCCAGATCCATTATGATGTTTATCTCGCCGGAGGAGCTTGTGCCCTCATAATAGCTGCTTACCCGCATGAAGCCTATCTCACAGGGTATGGTGAGACTGCGGCATAAGTCCGCAAGAAATATGAACGAGCCTTTCAGTATGCTCACCAGCATAAGCGGCTTTCCTGCATACTTTTCGCTTATAAGCCTTCCTGTCTCACTGACCTTCTGTCTGATCTCCTCTTCGGACAGAATGACTTTTTTTATATGACTATCCTGTTTTATCGCTTCAGCATTCATTTACAGGACCCTTTCTGACTAAATTTTATCTGACTGGGTGACGTTTATTTTCATCAGAAGACCGGTGTTTTCGTCCGGAGCCACACGCTCTGCAGCGCCAACGTGCTCTGCCCAGATGACCCCGTCCCTGTCGGCAAGCACCGCGCATACACGCCGTTCTCCGAAGGGAAGACGCTCCTGCAGAAGCTTTCTCAGCTCTCTTGTATGAGCCGAGCCCGCAGGCTTTATCCTGTCGCCTCTGAGTCTGTTTCTCAAAACAACGTCACCATTTATTTTATCATAATCCAGCGTGTCAGTTGTTAATTTTTTATTAACAATCTCCGTACTGTTCATTTTTTCGCAATTTACTTTCGATACTGTCACAATTCTATCACTTGAAAAGGGATACTCTCCGTCCCTTAGTATTTTCAGTTCGTTTATCCTGACCTCTTTTTCCCTGCGGACGATGATCTTTCCGTTTCTGATAAAAGCTGTAAGCCCTCTGCCAAGGTCTATTTTTCCTCCTTCTCCAAGGAGAGCCGAATCTATTTCCGCAGCACGGGCTGCCGTTACTTCCAGTTTATGTTCCTTAAGGCAGGATATGATTACTCTTTTCCGCAAAGCGGGGTGGATATCCCGCAGATCCTTTCCCTTGTACTTTTCAGCCTCGGAGGTCAAAAAATCCTCGTCCTCGGCAAAGGAAGCGGTCAGAGCTGTCACACATCCGGGAAAAGCCCCGTGGAGAGCAGCCATTTCAGGCATTATCTTATGTCGGATGCGGTTCCTTGTATAATCATCGGTGAGATTTGTGCTGTCCGTTACAAAGGACTGGTCTCTTGCTGCCAGAAAGGTCTCGATCTCCTCTCGTGAGCACCAGAGCAGCGGACGGATAATATTCCCCCTTACAGGAGGTATCCCTGCCAGTCCCCGGAGTCCCGTGCCTCTTGCAAAACGGAAAATGAGGGTCTCTGCGTTGTCGTTCAGATTGTGGGCGGTAGCGATCTTGTCCGCCGCCAGCTCCGAAAATATCTGATACCGCATCTCTCTTGCCCCTGTTTCAACGGAAAGTCCCATGGAGTGAGCAAAGGCGGCGGCGTTTTTCCGGATAACAGTCAGGGGTATACCTCTTTTTTTGCAAAGCTCCCTGCAGAATTCCTCGTCACGGTCGCTTTCCTCTCCCCGGAGCATATGGTTGATATGGACTGCGGAAAGACCGGCTCCCAGCTCTGCGGAAAGCTCCTGCAGAGCGATAAGCAGGGCAACGCTGTCCGCCCCGCCCGAAAGCGCACAGCAGACAGCTTCGCCCTTTTTTATCATATCGTATCTTTCAACAGCTGATTTGACTTTGCTTAGCATATACACCTCTGAAAAATATTTTCAGGCAGCAGCCGCTCCTTGTGCAGTGCTGCCTTTATTCTTCCTTCCGCTCATTTGTGTCCACTGCAAAAAACCGCAGAAAGTCACCGTTGTAGCGCAGATCTATCGATCCCGTTTTGCCGTGACGGTTCTTCGCCACTATACATTCCGAAAGGGAAGGATCCTGAGTGTTCTTGTTATAGTATTCGTCACGGTAGAGAAACATAACAATATCCGCATCCTGCTCGATAGAGCCCGAATCACGCAGGTCGGAAAGAACAGGACGCTTGTCTGTTCTGGACTCCACCGAACGGGAAAGCTGTGAAAGCGTTACAACGGGAACGTTCAGCTCCTTTGCCATAAGCTTTAACTGTCTGGTTATTTCGGAAACCTCGTTTACACGGTTATCATTCCGTCTGCCTGAATTCATAAGCTGGAGATAGTCGATGATGACCAGTCCCAGATTATTCATCCGGCGCAGCTTTGCTTTCATCTGGGGGACAGTTATTCCTGCGGTATCGTCAAGATAGATGTTCATGCTGTTCAGTCTGTTTGCGCCATCAGCAAGCTCTTCCCACTCTTTATGTGAAATATTTCCCTCCATAATGTGCTTGCTGTTCACCAAGCTCTCGGAGGACAGCATTCTGGTGACATTCTGCTCATTGGACATCTCCAGAGAGAATATGACCACCTGGGCGTCCGTATGGACACGTGCCACGTTCACCGCCAGATTAAGAGCAAACGCTGACTTTCCCATAGCAGGACGGGCGGCTAAAATAATAAGATCCGATCTGTTAAGTCCGTTAATGATGTTATCAAGCTTGCCAAAGCCCGATCTTGCGCTCATATATTTTTCCTTGTCGGGACCTGCTCTCCGTCCAAGCTCGGTATACGCTTCCGCAAGGACGTCACCGATCTTTGAAAGTCCGTCCACTGCCTTTCCCTGACGGATATCGTAGATCTTCTGCTCCGCATAGTCAAGAAGATGCTCGGCAGTCTCCTGCCCTCCCGCGGAAGCGTCGATTATGTCCCTCGCAGCTGTTATAAGCTGGCGGATATAGTATTTTTCCTCGACGATCTTACAGTAATTTTCTATATTGCTTGTAATGACAAGATGGGGGTCTGCAATTTTAAGAACATAATCCCTTCCTGCCGCAGAGCTTTCAAAGATCTTTTCCTTTACCGCCTCGTTTATGACGGTGATGACATCCACGTTCACGCCGAATGTAAAAAGTCTCTCTATGATGGCATAAAGGTCCTTGTGCTTTGAAACATAGAAGCTGTCAGCCTTTATGTAGTTCATTGCCACGGAGATCAGTTCCGGGTCGATGAGCAGCGCGCCCAGAACAGCCTGCTCCGCTTCAACGTTATGGGGCATCTCCCCTATATTCAGATCAAAGTCCATACATTTCAGCTCCCGATAAAATATAGGTACCTTTTATTCCTCTGTGACCTCTACGGTTATTTTCTCGGAAATACCCGCAAGGAATTTTACCTCCGCAGTATATGTGCCGAAGGACTTTATCTCTGAACTGAGGGACACCTTTTTCTTGTCCACCTTTACGCCCAGCTGCTGCTCTATAAGATCTGCGATATTGCCTGCAGTCACCGAGCCGAAAAGCTTTCCGCCCTGTCCTGCCTTGGACCTGCACACTACCTTTTTGTCCTTTATCTTTGCAGCCGCATCAAGAGCCTCCTGCTTTGCAACGTCAGCCTTATGCTGCTCCGAGGACTTCTTTCCTGCAAGGTCGGACATATTCTTTGCATTAGCCTCCACGGCAAGTCCCTTGCCTATGAGGAAATTTCTTGCGTAGCCGTCTGCTACCTCCTTAACGTCGCCCTTCTTTCCGGAGCCTTTGACATCCTGTAAAAAAATTACCTTCATTTTAAAACATTCCTTTCGATTTCAATATATCTTAGCTGATATTCGCGATATGCTCGTCAATTGCCCCCACAAGCTTCGCCTTTGCTTCATGGATGGTTATCCCCGTGAACTGAGCCGCCGCCATTGTCTGGTGACCGCCGCCCCCCAGCTTTTCCATGATTATCTGCACATTCATAGCCCCTCTTGAACGGGCGGAAATATTTATACCCCCGTCAGGGATACAGAATATTACAAAGCTTGCGTCAACGCCCTCGATGTCAAGCATCTCGTCCGCCGCCTGAGCCGCACTGACTCTTGCGCTGCTGTCTCCGCTGTCGTCAAGAGCAATGCCGCAGCGGTTGTATATCTCCGTAGAGGATATAAGCTGAGAACGGTGCTTTACGCACTCCAAGGTATTTGCAAACAGACCCTTTACCGCAACCATGTCCGCTCCCAGCTTTTTCAGGAAGGCGGCTGCTTCAAAGGTACGCACTCCCGTGCGCATGACAAAATCCTTTGTATCGAGCATAATGCCCGCTAACATTGCGTCCGCATAATAGCTTGGCAGCTTGTCGATGCCGGTAAAATACTGTATCAGCTCTGCAGTCATCTCGCTTGCAGAGGACGCATATGGCTCATGATGGAAGATCACCGCATTGTCAATGTAGTTCACCGTCTGACGGTGATGGTCAATGACGGCGATATGCTTTGTTCTTTCGCATAGCTCGGTGTTTTCGATAATGTCCCTGTTATTGGTGTCCACAATGATAAGCAGTGTATCATCGGTGATACGGCTCAGCGCCTCGGAGGGAGAGATAAATATCTCCGGCTCGTCGTCAAGATTTTCGTTGAGACGCTCTATGATGGGCTTTGCAAGATTTCTGTCAGGGTCTACCGCCATGCTTACTTCCTTGCCCGGTCTGAAACGGCGTATTGCTCCCACAAGACCTGCTCCTGCGCCTATGCTGTCAAGGTCGCCGAAGCGGTGTCCCATTATTATCACCTTGTCACAGGTGTTGATAAGCTCCATAAAAGCGGTGGCAACAAAACGTGTCTTGACCTTGGTATTTCTTTCGATACCCGTTGCAACGCCTCCGAAAAATTCAAATCCGCTTTCCTTTTTGACGGCTGCCTGGTCTCCTCCGCGCCCCTGAGCCATTTCAAGAGCCTGCTTTGCAGTCTGCTCGCTTTCGATTATGCTGTCCGTGTCCATTGCAACGCCTATTGAGATGGTCACGGGATTTTTTTCGGTGACGTTTATCCCTCTCACCTTTTCAAGTATCCTGAACTTATCCGCCAGCATACCGTTAAGGTCGTGCTCCTCTGCAACAGCGATGAAACGGTCGTTATCAAGCTTTTTAAGCAGCGCATTGTGCTCGTCAAAATAGGACTCCATCAGCTTGTCTATCTGGATGGATATATTTGCTTTTTCGCTTTCCTTTTCTCCCGAAAGGATATCGTCGTAATTGTCCACTGAAATAAGGATAACAGCGGGACGTATATCGTTGATCTTGTTTGCAAGGCTGATGTAGTCGCTGATATCGTCAAAGTAGAGCAGTGTCAGCTCTGCGATTATCTCATCATTGGCATCCGTCTTTTCCGTTGTGAAGGCAGATACACGGAAGTTTCCCGTCTCGTAATTTACGGTGGTATTCTTGTTTTCGATGGTCTTCCGCAGGTCGATGTCTATTATCTTTGTGATGTGCAGTCCGAAGGCGTCACCGCCGTAGACCTGATCGGTGAAAGCGATATTGTACCAGATAACGATACCGTCCCCGTCAACGATGACCGCGGGAGCGGGAAATCTATACAGTGAGTCCCTTTCTGTAATATTAATCTGGGACTCCATTTCCGTCACGAACCTGTGGAGGTTTTTCTGTGACGCGGAAAAAAGCGTCAGGAATGCAAGAGCCGTCATTGCAGTGATGCCAAGCAGCATCCAGAAGCGGACTTCGTTCACCTCATAGACTGAGAATGCGCTTGCAAGAGCTGCCACCACCAGCAGCAGTGACACCAGCTTGAAAGCCGTCCAGCGTTTTCCGGTCATTTCTATACCCCCTTCTTATATGATTTATCTATACTATATCTCCATTATAATAGGCAGTATCATGGGTCTGCGCTTGGTCTTCATATAAATATAATCACCAAGCTCGTCCTTCATTTTGCCCTTGATGGTGTTCCAGTCGTGCATATCCTTGTCAAGACAGCCCTGGAGGGTCTTCATAAGAAGCTCCCTTGCCGCAACGATAAGCTCCTCCGACTCACGGACATACACAAAGCCTCTCGAAACGATATCGGGTCCTGCAAGTATGGCTCCGCTCTCGTTTTCTATGGTGGCAACGGCAATGATAAGACCGTCCTCGGAAAGATGCTTCCTGTCCCTGAGAACGATGGAACCCACGTCGCCAACGCCAAGACCGTCCACAAATACACGTCCTGCAGGTACCTGTCCCGTTATCTTCATATCAATACCGTCTGTTTCAATGACGTTTCCTATGCTTCCGATTATGACGCTGTCCTGCTCAAATCCAAGACTGTAGGCAAGTCCTGCGTGCTTTTTCAGATGCTTGTACTCTCCGTGTACGGGGATGAAGTATCTGGGCTTTGTCAGGGAAAGCATAAGCTTTAATTCCTCCTGACAGGCGTGTCCAGACACATGGACATCGTACATGGACTCGTATATAACCTCAGCCCCTGCCCTCATAAGCTCGTTTACTACCTTTGTGACAAGCTTTTCGTTGCCGGGGATAGGCGTAGCGCTGATTATGATAAAGTCCATAGGCGTGATGGTCACTGTGCGGTGCTCGTTCATCGCCATTCTTGACAGGGCAGACATAGGCTCGCCCTGGCTGCCTGTGGTGATAAGGACTATCTTCTCAGGCGGAAAGCGGTTCATTGCGTCGATGTCAATGATAAGACCGTCGGGAACTTTAAGATATCCCAGCTCCATTGCGGTGGTGATGACATTCAGCATACTCCTGCCGAAGACTGCTATCTTTCTTCCGCAGCGGATGGCGTTGTTCACTATCTGCTGTACCCTGTGTATATTTGAGGAGAATGTGGCGATAATGATGCGCTTTCCCTCAGCGGTGTCGAAAAGACGCTCAAAGCTGTTTCCCACAACACGCTCTGTGGCGGTGTGACCTCTCCTCTCGGCGTTTGTTGAGTCGGACATAAGGGCAAGGACTCCCCTGTTTCCAAGCTCGCCGAAGCGGGCAAGGTCGATTATCTCGCTTTCGATAGGGGTATAGTCCACCTTGAAATCCCCCGTATGGACAACGATGCCCGCCGGAGTGTGTATTGCCAGCGCAACGGCATCCGGTATGGAGTGGTTCACTCTTATAAATTCCACCGCCATGCAGCCCATTTTGACAGTCTGACGGGGTGTGACAACATTCAGCTTTGCCGAGGACAGTATATTGTGTTCCTTTAATTTGCCCTCGATAAGACCGATGGTGAGCCTTGTTGCATAAACCGGGACGTTTACCTTTTTAAGAAGATAAGCAAGACCGCCTATGTGATCCTCATGACCGTGTGTGATGACGATGCCCCGTATCTTTTCCGCGTTCTGCTCCACATAGGTGAAATCGGGAAGCACAAGGTCAACACCCGGCATATCGCTGTCCGGGAAAGCAAGTCCGCAGTCCACTATGAAAATATCGTTTGCGCACTCAAAGACGGTCATGTTCTTGCCTATCTCGTTAAGTCCGCCCAGAGGGATTATTTTAAGCGGGGTCTTTTTTGCCGCCCTGTGGTTAGTCATGTGCAGGGGCTTTCCCGTCTCGGGATGGATGGCAGGCTCACCGCGTCTGTTTTCCTTCCTGCGGTCTGCCTTCTGAGCCTTGACAGGCTGCCTGTTCATTTCCTCTGCAGCCTTGTCATTTGTCCTGCGGTTGTTTCCCGTGTTTCTTTTAGAGGGTACATTTTTTCTTGAAGCCTTTGGTGTGATCCGTTCTCCGTAAGCATTTACAGGTGTATCATTTTTTTCTCTTTTTGCCACTTGTATGACCAGTCCTTTCGTGATTAGAAAATCGATATGTAGAGTATAAAAACAGAAAAGAAGCCGATCCTGAGACGACAAAAGCAGTGCCGTCTCAGGCAGATCAGCAGGCTCCTTCACAGAGCAGTTCCGCGCGTAATAGGATGATCTTTTTCATAGTAAAACCACGCGGTCAATTAGGGTATTGGCGGGAAACGGTCAGTACGGCTCACACCTGCGGTACCTTGCTTCCCTTTTCGGAAAGCGTTCCCATTTTCAGGCAACGTTTCCTTAAAAGTCCGAACACAATAATTAGTGTAATTATATCACATTTTCTTCCTGTTGTCAAACTCAAAAAATATACAATATCCGACCTTAAATTGCAAAATATCCGTCAATACCTCACAAATTTTATTACAGAAATTGTCAGTGATTTGTCTGATCTTCATTTCTGCCAAGCAGCCTCTGCTTGCTGACAAGCATATCCTGATAGAAATCGCACAGCTCCGCAGCTGTCTCCGCAGAGTAGCTCTCCACCTGCATCATGACCCCCTTTTCCGTCCTTACAGGCTTTATGCGGACACGTCCCCGCTTGTCGTTTATGGTGACACCGTCACCTGACACCTGCTGCTGTGAAAACATACTTCTGAGAAGCTTCACAGGATGCTTGTCTATAGCCACGAACCGCGTGGACAGTGCAAGATCGGGAAGCTCCCGCACCGCCTGCGGGAGGGTGATGCCCCTGCTTTCAAGCACGTCAAGTACGGTGAGCATGAGAGCGGCGCCGTCATGAACAAAGGGAGTCTCCGCTGCCAGCCTTCTTGCAGCCATATCCCCCTTGTCAGAGGGACAGCCGCTGTATCTGAGCACCTTTCTGCCCAGCTTTTCAGCTATATTGTCCGCCGCCTTCGGAAAGTCATTGGGCAGAGCTATGTCATGCCCCTGTGAAAATCTGTGCATACAGGCTATCAGTATAAGCTTTTCCTCAAAGACATAGCCCGTCTCGTCGGTAAATGCGGAAATGCCCATGCCGTCGCTGCCGATATGGAAAACAATGGGGTCCCCCTCTTTTTTGTTTATCCTGTCAAGGATGCCGTCACAAACGCTTTGCACCGTCCCTCCCGAGGTATTTAACACCGCTTTTATATCGGTGAGCTTTTTAGGCGCAAGCTCCTCCAGCATGGAATTATAAAGACGCAGTATTGCTGCCGTGTCCCGCAGCTCCCCGAAATGAGCAAATCCCGCCCGACGGTACTCGCTGCGGTTAAGTCCCCCCTCTATTATCTTTTCCTCGCTTCTTGTGAGAGGAAGTCCGTCCCCCGAGAAAAGACGGAGCTTTGCAGTGACACCTGCCTCCACCCAGCAGCCTGCGGAAAGTCCCGAACGGGCTGTGCAGTAGGCAAGGGCGGGAGAGGAGCATTCCCCGAAGAACCATGCCTCAGCCCCTGCAGAGGTTACTCCCGCACAGACCGCCATGGCAAGAGCTTTCGAGGCGGCGTTGTCCTTGCAGCCTACAGCGATGCGTCCTCCAAGGGAAGCAAGGGAGCTTCCTGCCGCAGATGCTACCTGGGGCGTGATGATACTGCCTGTCTCCCCGCAGATGCCGTCCTCACCGATACGCATAGGAGCGAGAAAGCCGTATTTTATGTCCTGAGCGGCGCAGGAATAGGCATCGATGTGTCTGCCGTTCCATATCCGCACATTGCTCCGGACTACCGCCTGCTCGGCGATAACTGCGTTATCGCCGATGACCGCCCCCTCGTAAACCTCCGCTCCGCTGAGCAGACGGGCTCCTGTTCCGATGGCGGCTCCTGCGGCGGTGACCCGCTCTCCGATAAATGCTCCGTCCATGATGACCGCTCCGCGCAGCTTTGCCCCCCTGCAGACCGTCACATTTTCGCCTATGACCGTCCCTGCGCCTATCTCCGCTCCGGGAGCTATATCCGCAGAATCCGAAATATACACGGGAGGAACCAGATCAAGCTCGGGACGGTCGGCGGTCATCTTCACGATATGCTCGGGACGTCTTGGGTAGACTCCGTTCAGTACGTCCGCATTGGCGGAAAAGTACCCCTCATGAGTGTTTACGTCCCTGAAATATCCGGGAACGGAAATGCTTATCACCTTTCCGCCCCTGCGTATCACTGCGGGGATAAGCTCCTCAGTCAGGTCGCTGCCGCTTTCCGTCGCGGCAAGAGCGGTCTCACGAGAGATGATGAACACACCCGCTACAGCAGTGTCGGAGCGGCAGTTTTCTCTGGCAGGACAGGGTATAAGCTCGGTGATATCGTCTCCGTCGGTGACAGCGAGGATGTTGTCCTCACTGCTTACAGGCTCCCGTGTCAGCACAGAGATATCCGCAGAAGCGGAGCGGTGGACTTCCAGAGCGGCGGTCAGGTCGGTATCAAGAAGAACGTTCCCGAAGATGACCACAAGCTGGTCAGCATCTGTCTCTGCTGCCGTATTTGCAATGGCGGCAGCGCTTCCCTCGGGAGTGTCGGTGATAATGAAGTCGGCGGAGCTGTCCTCAAGGTGGTCGGTAAGGACAGCAGAGAGGCGGTCGGCGGCGATGAATACCTGTGAAAATCGGTGCTGCAGGAGCAGGTCAAGGGTGTAGTTTATCAACGGCACTCCGCAGACAGGAAGCATGGCGGCGGGCTTTGTACAGGTCAGTGGACGCAGGCGCAGGGCGTCTCCGCCTGTAAGTATAAGAGCGGCAGTTTGCATGACAATAACCTCCGTAAATGTAGTATTTTTTGTAGTATTACCCATTCAGCACCAATTTAAACAGCAAGGCGGAGCCCCCGCTGGCATTTTCTACCCCCACCGTTAGAAAGTACAGAATGATTTAGTAGGATCAGCCCCCTATCAAGGGGGCAGTATAATGAGCAGTTGACTTTTACTATCCTTGTATGGTATAATAGCTTTACTAATATTCGGATAATAATATATTAAAAGTATACCATGTAAATTTAAGGAGTTTTTGCAATGAGCATTTTCAGTAAAATAGCCGCGGGCTTAAAAAAGACCAAGGATTCAATGATGGGTAAGCTTGAGACCCTTATGAACTCCTTTACCAAAATAGACGAGGACTTTTTCGAGGAGCTTGAGGAGCTTCTCATAACCTGCGACATGGGTGTGGAGACATCCATGGATATATGCGGGGAGCTCCGCAAAAAGGTCAGGGAAAAGGGCATCACCGACCCCTCCGTCATCAAGGACGAGCTGAAGGAGATCATCACCGAAATGCTGGGGGAGGACAAAACCATAGACACCTCCACCAAGCCCTCCGTGATACTTGTCATCGGCGTCAACGGTGCAGGAAAGACCACCACCGTAGGAAAGCTTGCTCACCTTTACAAAAGTCAGGGCAAAAACGTCCTTGTGGCGGCTGCGGATACCTTCCGTGCCGCAGCTATCGACCAGCTGCAGGTATGGGCTGAACGCGCGGGAGCGGACATTGTAAAGCATGAGGAAGGCTCCGACCCCGCCTCCGTTGTTTTCGACGCCATCACCGCCGCAAAGGCAAGAGGTGCGGACGTTGTGATCTGCGACACTGCAGGACGTCTCCACAACAAGAAAAATCTCATGGAGGAGCTTAAAAAGATAAGCCGCATAGTAAATCAGCAGGCAGAGGGCTGCTCTTTGGAGTCCCTGCTTGTTCTGGACGCCACCACGGGACAGAATGCGGTAAATCAGGCACGTCTTTTCAGCGAGGTGGCGGACATCACCGGAATAATCCTCACCAAGCTTGACGGCACCGCAAAGGGCGGTATCATCATCTCCATCCACAAGGAGCTTGGCATACCCGTCAAGCTTGTGGGAGTAGGCGAAAAGCTGGACGACCTGCAGGATTTCCACGCCAGAGATTTTGCAGACGCTCTCTTTGAGACCGAGTCCGATTTCGATTATAATTATGAACGTCTTACAGACACTGGGGAGCCCCCAGAGGCAGAAGAAACCCCCGATGAGACCCAAGAGACCCCGGATATGGCAGAATCTGCTGAGACCGCCGAACCTGCTGCCGGGGAGACCGTCCCCGAAGAAGCTCCCGTCCCCGAGGAGACCGGGGAAGCCGCGGAAGATACATCGGAGACTGTCCCCGAAGCTGCAGAGGAAGCCGGCGAGTCCGGGCCTAAAAAGAAAGACCACGGCAAGTTTGAATTTCTTTTCAAGGAGATCACATTCGGCAAAAAGAAGCAGGATGATGATACTAATGAATCCGAATAAAAAAGAGGTATCTGCATGAAAATAGTGCTTGCGTCAAACAATAAAAATAAGCTCCGTGAGATACGGGAAATTCTTGACCCTCTTGGCTTTGAAGTTCTTTCCCAGTCAGAAGCGGGGGCGGACATAGAAGCGGAGGAAAACGGCAAGACCTTCGCGGAGAACGCCTATATAAAAGCAAAGGCGGCATACGACCTGACAGGGCTCCCCGTCATTGCCGACGACAGCGGTCTGGAGGTGGACGCCCTGAACGGCGCTCCCGGAATATACTCTGCAAGATACGCTCCCGAGGGACAGCGGCGGAAAAGAGTCCTTGAAGAATTAAAGGACGTCCCCGATGAAAAGCGGGGAGCGGCTTTCACCTGCTGTATCTGCTATATTGACAGCGAGGGTACGGCTCATTATTTCACGGGACAGTGCCAGGGAAAGATCGGCTATGAGAACCGCGGCACCAACGGCTTCGGCTATGATCCTATCTTCATGTACGGGGACAGGTCCTTTGCCGAGCTTTCTGCAGAGGAAAAGAACGCCGTGAGCCATCGTGCAAAGGCTCTTGAACAGCTTAAAGAATACTTCGATAAGGGGATCAATTATGAAACTGCTCGCCATTGACGGAAACAGCATTATGAACCGTGCCTTTTACGGCATAAAAATGCTGTCCAGCAAATCTGGTGTGTACACCAACGCTATCACAGGCTTTATGAATATATACCTTTCTATGGTGAGTGAACTTTCCCCCGACGGTATCGCTGTGGCTTTCGATATGCGCGCCCCCACCTTCCGTCACAAGGCGGTGGACAGCTACAAGGCTAACCGTCACGGTATGCCTGACGAGCTTGCCGCACAAATGCCCGTCATAAAAGAGCTTCTTTCCGCTCTTGGAGTAAAGGTCCTTGAATGTGAGGGCTTTGAAGCGGACGACATCCTTGGCACCCTTTCAAAATTATGCGGAGACTCAGACAGTGAGTGCTATATCCTCACAGGAGACAGAGACTCCCTCCAGCTTATTGGTGACAATGTCACCGTCATGCTCCACACCTCAAAGGGAACGGTAAAATATGACGAGGCAAAATTCCGTGAGGACTACGGGTTCCCTCCCATCGAGCTTATCGACCTGAAAGCCCTTATGGGGGACAGCTCCGACAACATCAGCGGCGTAAAGGGCATCGGAGAAAAAACAGCCTCCCAGCTTATAAAGGACTATCACACCATCGAACAGCTTTACTCCGCACTTGAAAAAGGAGAGGTGGATGCCACCAAGTCGGTCATTACCAAGCTTGAAGCGGGAAAAGCCGACGCAGAGCAGAGCAAGTGGCTTGCCACCATTGTAAAGGACGCCCCCATTGACAGCAGCATCGAATCCTACAAATTCGGTGAAAAAGACGAGGCAAAAATATCCGGGCTTCTTTCCGGACTTGAAATGTTCAAGCTTTTAGAGCGTCTTAAAATAGCCCCCTCTGCAGTTCCTGTCAAATCAGCGGCGGCTTCATCCGCAGCAGCAGCTCCCGAAAAGAAAGAATACGAGATCGCGGGAGAACTTTCAGATGACATCACTTCCCTTAAAAAAGCTGCATTTCTTATAAAGGACGGCGTTATGCAGCTCCTTACCGATAATAAGATCTACACCGTCACGGACAAAGAGAAAAAACTTGACTTCCTTTCCTCGGACTGCGAAAAGATCACCTTCGGCGCAAAGCCCGTGTATCATTTCTGCATAGAGAACGGCAGGGAGCTTAAAAATATCATTGCCGATGCGGACATAATCGGCTATGTGCTGAACACAAATTCATCCGAGTACACCATAGAAAGAATGTGCGCCGAGTACGGCGCTCCCACATATCCGGAGCTGGGAGAGTACGGGGACATCGCTGCCCTGCCCGGTCTTGCGGAGATAATGCTTGCAGAGACGGAAGCTCAGGGCATGACATGGCTCCTTAAGGAGATAGAGCTTCCCCTGACGGAGGTCCTTGCCTCCATGGAGCATTACGGTGTCAAGGTGGACAAGGCGGGCATAAAAGCCTTCGGAGAAAAGCTCACAGAGGAGATCTCCGCCATCGAACAGCAGGTTTATTTCATGGCGGGACATGAATTTAACATCGGCTCTCCCAAACAGCTCGGGACAGTCCTTTTTGAAGAAATGGGGCTCCCCGCAGGCAAAAAAACAAAGACGGGGTACTCCACAAATGCGGAAGTGCTTGAAAACCTCCGGGACAAGCATCCCATCGTTGACTCTATCCTCCAGTACCGTCAGCTTACCAAGCTCAACTCCACCTATGTAGAGGGACTTTTAAAGGTGGTCTCGGAGGACGGCAGGGTACGCTCCCTTTTCAAGCAGACCGAAACAAGGACGGGACGCATTTCCTCCGCAGAGCCCAATATGCAGAACATCCCCGTCCGCACAGAGCTGGGACGGAACATGAGAAAATTCTTTGTTGCTGACGACGGGTACGTGCTTCTTGACGCGGACTACAGCCAGATCGAGCTTCGGATACTATCCCACATGAGCGGCGACAAAAATATGCAGGAGGGCTTCCTCAAGGGAATGGACATCCACACTGCCACCGCAGCACAGGTCTTTGATATGCCTGCGGACATGGTCACCTCCGAAATGAGACGGGCGGCAAAGGCGGTGAACTTCGGCATAGTTTACGGCATAGGAGCGTTTTCACTTTCAAAGGATATAGACGTGTCCGTTGCAGAGGCGGACAGGTATATCAAAAATTATCTTGCAAGATATCCGGGCGTAAAGGATTTCATGGACAAGACCGTGGAGGATGCAAAGGCTGCAGGATATGCTGTCACCATGTTCGGACGGCGCAGACCCATCCCCGAGCTAAAAAATTCCAACAAGAACATCCAGGCTTTCGGCAAAAGAGCGGCAATGAACGCTCCTATACAGGGAACGGCGGCGGACATAATCAAGATCGCCATGATAAAGGTATACAGACGGCTCCGTGAAGAAAAGCTGGACGCAAGGCTTATTCTGCAGGTACACGACGAGCTTATCATCGAGGTCAGCGAAAAGGACGCGGAGCGTGCAGCGGCTGTCCTTGGCGAGGAGATGCGAAATGCTGTCAGTCTGGACATCCCCCTCACCGCGGATGTATCCAAGGGCAAAACATGGTACGACTCTAAATCATAAGATCAACGGTAAATTTTTCTTGCATTTTCAAAAAATATGTGGTATAATAAATGATAGTGTGTTTCTCCGAGCCGCGGCGGGGCGGAGAAGCGTTGCCGTATATGATGTTTTTACCGCCGGGAATGGAGTTTGATTATGAGTTTTCCTGTTATATCACCCGCAGTTCTTAAGGAGCTTACCGAGCGGCTCAAGCCTCAGGAGCCGGGAGATTTCTGTGATATTATAGTTTCCTCTGCAGCAGTGGAGTACGCTCCCAGGCTCGGCGTAAGCGAGGTCGTTAAGATACTTATGGAAGAAAAGGATGTTCTCGCCTATAATATGACCAATCTTCCCGATGAGCAAAGCGAGGAGTTTACCGCTCAGAGCCAGCGTATACTTGAGATGTATCCCGTTACTCAGTATTACTGGCAGATGCGTATGCTGTTTATGTGTATACTGCAGAACAGGGAGATAAATTTTGAAAAGCGCTTCCTGCTTCTCAACTATGCTGTAAAAACGGTTCAGGGCATGATAGACGGCGATCAGCCTCATCTTGTTCCTAAGTTTATCGAGGACTTTACCTCTCCTCAGATGGACTATGAACGGGTACTTGAATATTTCAAGGAAGTGCGTCCAAATCCCGCTTACTCTCTTACGGACGGTATCTCACTGTTAAAATCTCTGAACAAGCCGAATGCAGCATATAAAGACGTCCTGAGCAGCATATATAAAAGTCTTGGCGTCTCGGGTCCTGAGACCCTTAAAATGGCGGATATTAAAAAATACCTGACCATGAGAAAGGCATATTCGGAATTTGCCGCAGGGGAAAAAGCCCACTACATGGAAAACATTATGATAAGCTATGTGTGGACATTCTCACTGCCTCTTGCAAATCCTGAGTTCAATTTCTGGGAGCACTTTGTATTTTTCTGCTCACTCTATAACGCAATAAAAGTAATGATAACCTGCTATACTTCCGATGGAAACGACGAGGCATTCGTCAAGGCAATTTGCGCCTTTGACGAGGCTGTACGCTCATCAGGCGGAAAGCTTATGCGGAATATTATCTTTGCCGCAAGAAATTCCGGTCAGAACAACAACGGAGACATGGCTATCCTTACACTGAGCTGAGGACAGCGATTTTACGGAGGAGGACGGCTTCCGCAGGGACGCGGTATGCTGTAGTTCTCCGTTAACTTTTTTGATTAGAGGGATCATTATGGATAATAACAATGAAAAAAACTATAAGAAAAAAATATCACGGGACAACCGCCCTGTATTTCCGAAAAAGGCTGTTATAACCGGAGGTATGCCCTACGGAAACAAGGAGCTCCACTTCGGACACGTTGGAGGGGTCTTTGTTTTTGCTGACGTCTGCGCCCGTTTTCTCCGTGACAGGATAGGCGCGGAAAACGTCATTTTCGTTTCCGGCACTGACTGCTACGGCTCCCCTATCGCAGAAAGCTACCGCAAGCTTGTAAAGGACAAGGGATACACCGGAAGCATCAAGGACTTTGTCATGAGCAATCACCAGTCCCAGAAAAAGACTCTTGACGATTACGGCATAAGCCTGAACCTTTTCGGAGCCTCCGGACTTGGCAGGGCTGCAGAGGTACACAATGAAGTCTCCGATTGGTTTATCCGCAGGCTCTACGAAAACGGACATCTTATGCGTACCGCTACCGCTCAGTTTTACGACGAAAAGGCAGAGACCTTCCTCAACGGCAGACAGGTAGTGGGAAAATGTCCCGTGCAGGGCTGTCAGTCAGAAAAGGGCTACGCAGACGAGTGCGACCTTGGTCACCAGTATATGCCCAAAGACCTTATCGACCCCAAAAGCACAGTCACCGGGGAAACTCCGGTAATGAGGGACGTTTACAACTGGTATTTCAGGCTCACCGACCATCTTGACATCCTCCGTGAGTATGCCGCTGACATAAAGCAGAAGGAAAATGTCCGTCAGGTAGTTTACAAGACCATAGGCGAATTTTTAGAGCCTCCCGTCATTTATATAATGAACGATTTCCGTGACAAGTACGAGGAGCTTAAGGGTCAGCTGGAAACCCATGAGCTTATAGAGGAAGCAAAGAAGACCTCATTTACTATAGTTTTTAATACCCTTGAAGACCGTGAAAAGTCCTGCGAGGTGCTTTCCGCAGCAGGGATACGCTTCCGCACAGGAAAGACCCTTGTACCATTCCGTCTTACAGGAAACATCGACTGGGGTGTGCCCGCTCCCGTTTTGGAGGGAGAGGATCCTCTTACCGTGTGGGTATGGCCGGAATCTCTGTGGGCGCCTATCTCATTTACACAGGCGTATCTGGAGTCCATCGGTCATAGCCGTGACGAGTGGAAGGACTTCTGGTGCTCAAAGGATGCACAGGTGTACCAGTTCATCGGACAGGACAACATTTATTTTTACGGCGTTGCTGAAATGGCAATGTTCATGGCTCTGCAGGGAAAAGACGGTCTGACCTGTGACCCGGCAGAGGGCGAGCTGCAGCTTCCCATTCTGGTTGCGAACCATCACATACTTTTCCTTGATAAAAAGGCGTCCAGCAGCGGAGCAGTAAAGCCGCCAATGGCAGCAGAGCTTCTTGACTACTACACAGCGGAGCAGCTTCGTATGCACTTTTTAAGTCTGGGACTTGGCATGAGGAGCGTAAGCTTCCAGCCAAAGCCGTTAAATCCCGCAGCAAAGCAGGACGAGGGCGATCCCGTAACAAAAGAGGGCTTCCTGCTTTCCAACGTGTTCAACAGGATCATCCGCACCTGCTTCTACGATGCGCAGAAATATCTTGACGGCAAAATGCCCGTGGGCGCAGTTGACGAGAACATCCTCGCCGAGTCGGAAAAGGCTGTTCTTGAATACGAGAGGTTCATGTACAAGTTTGAGTTCCATCAGGTCACATATGTGCTGGACTCCTATATCCGTAAGGCGAGCAAGTATATGGCTAAAGCAAAGGCTGAGGCTGACAAGGCGGACGACAATGAGCTCCGCAGGAAATGGCTCACAAACGTGTTCCACATGATAAAGACAGCGGCAGTGCTGCTCCACCCTATCGCTCCTGACGGAACGGAAATGGTCAGGGACTATATGAATCTGAACGATGACCTCTGGAACTGGGATCACATCTTTGACACCCTTTCAGACAGCATCTTAAAAGGCGAGTCCGAGCACGAGCTGAAATTCTTAGAGCCCCGTGTAGACTTCTTCAAGCGTCACGAGAGCCAATTCAAGGCTGAGCCTTGACCCATGTCAGTTTGCGGCTCGGTACCGTTAAAAAGCTATTATAATGGAGATGAAAAATATGTCCGATGAAAAAATAATAGCCCTGACCTTTGACGATGGTCCCGCTGTTACAACTACAATGCAGATACTTGATATCCTGCAGAAATATGACATCCCCGCAAGCTTTTTTGTGGTGGGGGACAATATTGACTCACAGACCGGGGAGGTCATGCGCCGGGCTGTCAGTATGGGATGCGAGATTCAGAACCACTCCCGCACACATGGAAATATGACCGAAATGACAGCGGAGGAGATCACCGCCGAGATAAAATACACCTCTGACAAGGTAAAGGAAGCAGTGGGAAAGGCACCGGAATTTTTCCGTCCCCCCTACATAGCGGTGAATGACCTTATGCGGGAAACGGTCGGACTTCCTTTTATACAGGGCGTGGGAGCGGAGGACTGGCTTGATGAGGTCACCGCACAGATGCGGTATGAACGCATCCTCGCTCAGGCAAAGGACGGCATCATTATCCTGCTCCACGACAAGGAGGGTAACGTTCAGACAGTCAGCGCAGTGGAAATGCTCATACCAAAACTTAAAGCAGAGGGGTACCGTTTTGTGACGGTATCCGAGCTGTTCAGAGAAAAGGGAGTCACGCCGAAAGTTGGAGTCATGTACACCAATGTATTTGAAGAACGGTAAAATAAAGCAAAAGGGTAAAGGTCAAAAGCCTTTACCCTTTTATCTGTTTACCTGTCTCTTTTAGGTTTCTTCTCTATTTCAGGAGAAATGATATTGTAGTTGTAAATGATGGAAGTTCTTAACGCCCTTGATAATTCTTCATGTGCAGCGTCCCTGTACTTATCATAAGGACTTTTGATTATAATGTCTGCTTTTGCTATCTCTTCCTCGCTGGCTCCGGTCATAGCAAGATAGTGTCTGCAATTTTCTCTGTCCGCACATTCAAGGCAATGCTCGAAAGGATCGAATATTATTTCATCCTCCACTGCCTCGGTTTCATCATCTTCATCTGCAGGAGCTTCTTTAGCGGTCTGTGCTAAGGTGTCAAGAAAGCTTGTATCTCTTTTATCATTCTTCCTTTCGTAAACAGATATGGGGCGTGTGCTGTTTAAAATTGAATCAATGTTCATAATAATATCCTTTCACAAATACTGCCGCGGGAAAACCGTGTATGCCGGAGCATACTCTATCGGCCGTCATTCGCATTGGCGGGTGCGATCGACATTCCCTGTAATAACTATGCTTATATGAACATCCCTCTACAGGCAATATTATAGCAGACTTTGGCATGATTGTCAACTAAAAAACACAAATTTGCAAGTTTGGATATGTTTTTATTCAAATATACACAAAATACCCCATATTTGGTCTTGAAATGGTAAAAGATCTGTGGTATAATTAGTTTGTTTATTGAATTTAGGAAAGGAAGTCTTTCAAATGATGGAAATAAAAGTTACCCGTACAACAGCTCCCAAGGAGAAGCCCGCTGACGAGACCAAGCTTGGCTTCGGCAAAATTTTTACCGACCATATGTTTATAATGAACTATGACGAGGGTCAGGGCTGGCACGATGCAAGGATCGTCCCATACGGACCTATCCCCATGGATCCCGCTTCAATGTGTCTCCACTACGGTCAGGCGGACTTTGAGGGTCTTAAGGCTTACAGAACTGCTGACGGCAGCATCCAGCTTTTCCGTCCCGACCAGAACATGGCGCGCATCAACCTTTCCAATGACCGTCTCTGCATCCCCAAGATAGACGAGGCTTTCGCTATCGAAGCAATAAAGACTCTTGTTAAGGTAGACGAGGACTGGGTACCCCGTGCAGACGGCACCTCACTGTACATCCGTCCCTATATTTTTGCAATAGACCCCATGCTGGGAGTTCACCCTGCAAAGCACCTTATTTTTGCGATAATCATGTCCCCTGTGGGCGCATACTACGCAAACGGACTGGCTCCCGTAAAGATCTACGTTGAGGAAAACTACGTAAGAGCTGTCACAGGAGGTACCGGCTTCACAAAGGCTGCTGCAAACTATGCTATCTCCCTTAAAGCTCAGGAGGAGGCAGAGAAGCAGGGCTATGCCCAGGTACTCTGGCTGGACGGCGTAAAGAGAAAGTACATCGAGGAAGTTGGCGCAATGAACGTGTTCTTTGTTGTAGACGGCGAGGTCATCACTCCCAGTCTTGACAGAGGCTCCATTCTTGGCGGTATCACAAGAAAATCCTGCATAGAGCTTCTTAAATCAATGGGCTATACGGTAACCGAGCGGGACATCGAGATAGACGAGCTCATCAAGGCTTATGAGGACGGCAAGTTCGATGAGGCTTTCGGCACAGGAACCGCTGCTGTTATCTCCCCCATAGGCGAGCTTAAGTACGGCGACTGCGTTATGACTATCAATAACGGCGAGATCGGCGCCATCTCCCAGAAGCTTTATGACACTCTCACCGGCATCCAGTGGGGCAAGATCGAGGACACCCACAAGTGGACCGTTCCCATTGACGGATGCGCTTGCCAAGGCTGAGCCTTGAGCGGGGAGCCCACGCGGGCACCGATGTTTTGCGCAGCAAAACTCGGAGGCAAATGCGTCAGCATTTGGCAAATC
>JAFLUI010000199.1 GCA_022508825.1 Oscillospiraceae bacterium | reverse complement strand
TTCGGCGTTTTCAAGGGATACCTTGACGCAGGCGCTGCCATCGAAATAAAAATGGGACAGGGCGCAAAGCCGGGTATCGGCGGACACCTTCCCGGAGCAAAGATCCGCGAGGACGTTTCAAGAACACGTATGATACCAATGGGAACGGACGCTATCTCACCTGCTCCGCATCATGATATCTATTCCATCGAAGATCTCCGTCAGCTTATCTTCTCTCTGAAAGAGGCTACCGACTACAGCAAGCCTGTGCTTGTTAAAATTGCAGCAGTACACAACGTTGCGGCTATCGCTTCGGGTATTGCACGCTCGGGAGCCGACATCATTGCAATAGACGGCTTCCGGGGCGGTACGGGAGCTGCTCCCACAAGAATACGAGATAACGTTGGTATCCCCATTGAGCTTGCTCTTGCTTCTGTTGACCAGCGTCTCCGTGACGAGGGTATCAGAAACGAGGTCTCTGTAGTTGTGGGCGGCTCGGTACGTTCTTCTTCCGATGCGGTAAAGGCTATCGCTCTCGGTGCGGACGCAATTTACATTGGTACTCCCGCTCTGCTTGCAATGGGATGTCACCTTTGCAGAAGCTGTCACGAGGGCAAATGCAACTGGGGTATCGCAACACAGCGTCCTGACCTTGTAAAGCGTCTCAATCCCGAGGTTGGCTACAAGAGACTTGTAAATCTTGTTCACGCATGGGATCACGAGATCAAGGAGATCATGGGCGGTATGGGTATCAACTCTATTGAAGCCCTCCGGGGCAACCGTCTCATGCTTCGCGGTGTCGGATTAAATCAAAAAGAATTAGATATCCTCGGCATCCAGCACGCAGGAGAATAAGCGGGGAAGCCCCCGCTGGCAGAGTCACCCCCTAAAGTCAGATAGTTCAGCACTATAACTAATCATGTCCCCCTCAAGGGGGAGAGTAAGTAAATAAATTAGCCTTTTTTGAAAGGATGTTTTATGTGAAAAGAGTATATGTAAATGAAGATTGGTGCTTAGGGTGCCATCTTTGTGAATATTACTGTGCCTTCGCAAACAGCGGCGAGACCGACATGGCAAAGACCTTCAAGCTTGACAGGAACCCCATGCCCCGTATCACCGTTGAAGAGGGCGACGGCATCAACTTTGCCGTCCAGTGCCGTCACTGCACCGACGCTCCCTGCGTAAAGGGATGTATCACAGGTGCGCTTTCCATAAATAATGGAGTTATTGAAATAGACGACAGCCGCTGCGTGGGCTGCTATACCTGCGTTCTTTCCTGTCCCTACGGCTGTATAGTCATCGATGAGAAGAACGACGGCAAGACCATTACCAAGTGCGAGCTTTGCACAAGAAATACAGCCGGAGAACCGGCTTGTGCCGCAAACTGTCCCAATCGGGCAATAGTATTTGAGGAAAGGGGCGAGGACTGATGAAGTATGTTATTATCGGCAACTCTGCCGCTGCAATAGGAACTGTCCAGGGCATCCGCTCTGCAGACAAGGACGGTCAGATAGTTATCATCTCGGACGAAAAGTACCACACCTATTCACGTCCTCTTATCTCCTACTGGCTCAAAGGGGCGGTCACTGAGGACAATATGCGCTACCGTGACCCGGATTTCTACGAAAAGAACAATGTGGACACTCTATTTGACACAAGAGTTACAAAAATAGACTCCCAAAAGAAAACAGTCACCATCGAGAACGGAAATGAAATAAACTACGACAAGCTTATGGTCGCCACAGGCTCCAAGCCCTTTGTTCCGCCTATGGAGGGCCTTGACAAGGTGGAAAAGAAGTTCACCTTCATGACCTTTGACAGCGCAAAGGCAGTCAAGGAAGCTGTTTTCGAGGGAGCTAAAGTCCTTATCGTGGGTGCAGGTCTTATCGGTCTTAAGGCAGCCGAGGCTCTGGAGCATTACGGCGCAGACATGACCGTCATCGATCTTGCAGACAGGATACTCCCCTCCATTCTTGACGCGGAGGCTTCCGCCATCATGCAGAAGCATATCGAAAGCAAGGGTGTGAAATTCATTCTCGGCACAAGCGTCAAGGAGTTCTCTGCAAAGTCCGCTGAGCTTGCAAACGGCGTCAGGGTGGACTTCGACATAGTTATCCTTGCAGTGGGCGTTCGTCCCAACACAGAGCTTGTTTCGGAAGCAGGAGGAAAGGTGGAAAGGGGCATCGTCACCGACGGTCACCAGGCGGTAGAGGGTCTTAACGATGTTTTTGCTGCAGGCGACTGCACCGAGTCCCTTGATATCACCACGGGACAGAGAAAAATTCTTGCCCTGCTCCCCAATGCATTTATGCAGGGAGAGATCGCAGGACAAAACATGGCAGGCAGAGAGGCTTACTATCTTAACGCCATCCCCATGAATGCAATCGGCTTTTTCGGACTGCATATAATAACAGCAGGAAGCTACGACGGCGATGCATTTGTTGAAACAGACGGGGAAAAGAATTACAAGAAGCTTGTCACAAAAGATAATGAGCTGAAAGGCTTTATCCTTATGGGAGACGTAAAGAGGGCAGGAATTTATACCTCCCTTATCAAGCAGCATATCGCAGTGAACGAGTGTGATTTTGAGCTGCTTAAAAAGGCTCCCCAGATGATGGCATTCACAAGGGAACGCCGCAATGAAAAGCTTGCAGGAGGTG
>JAFLUI010000198.1 GCA_022508825.1 Oscillospiraceae bacterium | reverse complement strand
TGCACTTTGTGCAAATCAGTTGCGGCGCTTTGCGCCGCTAAATGATAATTTACTTTGCCATTATCTCCTTTGTGATTCCTATATCACTTTCCAGAGTGTACTTAACAGAAGCAGACACCCCATCTTCATTCTCCGAGACCTGTACCTCCTTATTGATGATAGTTATATCCTCCCCCTCAAAAAAGTTTATCTCGTACATACGTATCTTTTCTTCAAGGAGCTGCTTTGCCTTTTCGGGAGAATATTCTATGCTCTCAGTCTCGTAAAGACGGTACTCCGACCGCATTATGCCTATAGGAAGCTTTATGTTAAGCAGCTGCAGATAGGTCATGTCCTCATCATACTCGAACTGCTCAAAATTATTTCTGCCAATGTAAAGAGGTACCTTCAAGCCGAAAAATTCAAGATACTTCCTTGTTATCTTATCGGTAAAATGGGAAAATTCGTCATTGTAGGACTGCTCAAAGGTGACTCTTTCATCGTATCTGCCTATGATCTCCCCTATGGAGTGAGCTAAATAGACTCCCCCTTTGCCGTCCTCCACAGTTCCGCTTATAAGGATGTCCCCCTTGCGGACGCCGTCGCCCAGCATGGGAACAAGCATCCCCGCCCGGACACTCCGTATCTCCACTATCTGGGCGTCCTTTGCAGATATGACGTTGCAGGGAACGCTTGTAGGGATCATCTCCGGAGGCTCCTCTATCTCGCTGATCTCCGCCTGAACGATACACCCGGACGAACGTATTCCTATCCACGCTATCTTATCCACCGAGGAGACCACTCTCCGCTCCGCATCCCGCAAGTCTATACCCGGAAGAAACGCTCCGATGCGTATCCCGTTATCGCTCAGTATGGACTCTATCTGCTTGTCGGTAAGAGTCTCGTTGCCGTAAATCTCCACCGCCAGCACAATATTGGACAGGTAAAAGACCATCGCTGCCGCAAGGACTGCTCCCGCTATTATCCCATACCGGTGCTTGTACCTGCGTATTGTAAAAACGCCCCCTCTTGCTTTTGAAATGCTTATCTGGGCACCCATTTTCTCAGCAAGATCCTTTACAGAGGGAAAATCCGTCCTGTAAAGCTTTCCTGTTACCCTGCCTCCCCTGCATTTCAGGTCGGTCACTGCAGCGGGGCTCTGTCTTATGCAATTCAAAAACTCCTCCGGCTCGGGAGCCACTGCCTCAAAGGTTATTACTCCGCGTATGTTGTTAAACATCAGTACGTCCCCCTTTTATTCAAATTCTATGGACGTAAACTGCCCGTCCACAATAATGCCGTCCCTGTTGTAGTCGGAAAGCCGCAGATCCTTTCCCCATATGCTCATAGTAAGCGTAGAGGTCTGAAGCTTTACGCATATATCGTTGTATTCCAGTATCCTTTTGCAGTTTTCGATCTCCATATGGGTATTGTCCGTAAGATTCGCATATGTATTGATGTAAAGCTTTTTCTTTACATACTTTGACAGGACAGTGCGGTATGCCGACTTTATATTTTCAACCATATTGTACAAGACCTTTCTATCGAAGATTTTTTAGCAGGATGTCCTTTTTAAATTATATTACCAAAATTTTTTTCATATACTTTCTTTAAGAGGTGAAGCAATGAAAAAAATAAAGAATTACATAATCGGCTCTCTGACAATACTGTACGCATTTTTCCTTGTCGTTTTTGTAAAGGATGTCACCGCTGCGGTGCTTGGCTCTGTCCGTGTCTGCCTTGAAGTGATGATACCCTCGCTTTATGCGTTTATCGTCATCTCGGGATTTATAGTCTCCAGCGGACTTTATGCCGTCCTCAGCAAGCCATTCGGATTCATATCAAGATATATTTTCCGAATACCACGGGAGTATTTCTCCGTATTCCTGATAGGCAGCGTCGGAGGCTACCCGGTAGGTGCAAGACTTCTTTCCGATATGGTCAAAGAGGACAGGATAGACAGGGACACCGCCTCTCATATGCTCTCCTACTGCTATCTTGCAGGACCAGCCTTTATCTGCGGTATCGCAGGAGTGAAGCTTTTTTCAAGCGTCCGTGTGGGAATGCTCATCTTCGCAGCCATCATCTCCGCAAACCTTATCACAGCATTTTTTTCAGGTCTGGGCAGACCCGTACCGCCAAAATCCGCCGCCAAAATAAAGCTTGATATGTCCTTTGACTGTCTTCTCAGATCAATTTCAAGCGGAGCAGCAGGAATGTTTTCTATCTGCGGGATAATTGTGTTCTTTTCTTCCATTATATGTATCTTAGACAAGCTGAACATCATAAGATCAGCCGCAGGACTGGCAGAAAAGCTCATGGGACTCTCCTATGCAGACAGCATAGCAGCGGTAAAGAGCTTTATCGAAATAAGCAATATCGCATCTCTTACACCCGGAAATTATGATCTGATCCCCCTTGCCGCCGCACTGCTTTCTTTCGGAGGAATATGCGTTCTGATGCAGATACAGGGGTTTGCCTCGGGAGCATTGTCCACCAAACGTTTTTATTTAAGCCGCACAATATCAATGTTTATTTCATATTTTTTGTGTAAAATTTTAATTGTTGCAAGTAATATCAATTCGGTGTATGTGACAGCACCGGCAGGAGTTGCTGCCCGTCAAAATTCACCAATTCCTACGATATTTTTGTTAATTATGACAATTTTATTGTTATCAAATATTTCTATGGCAAAAA
>JAFLUI010000197.1 GCA_022508825.1 Oscillospiraceae bacterium | reverse complement strand
ACCAAGGAAAGAACCATGGGTTCAGTCCTTTTCGGAGGACGCTACCGTCTTATCGATTTTCCTCTTTCAAACATGGTAAACAGCGGCATTGGTGAAGTGGGCGTTATCACAAAGTCCAACTACCAGTCACTGCTTGACCATCTGGGAAGCGGCCGTGAATGGGATCTGGCAAGAAAGATAGGCGGACTTCACCTGCTTCCTCCCTTCAGCCACGTTCAGAGCGGTATGTACCGCGGCAGACTTGAGGCTCTCTACGGTGTGTGGGACTTCATCAAGATGTCCGATGCTGACTATGTTGTAATGTCCGACTGTGACATTGTGGCAAACATTGATTTCGACAAGGTAGTGGAGGCTCACGTTGAGACCGGCGCAGACATCACCGCTGTATATGCAAAGGATGTTGTATCCACCGAGCAGGCTCAGCAGGCTACCGTCTACAGCATCAACGACGACGGCAGGGTAGTGGATGTACTTATAAGTCCCCAGATAAGCGGCGCCTGCAATATCTCACTGAATATGTTCGTGCTTTCCAAGGAGTTCCTGAAAAATATCGTTCTGGAGTCCGCTTCAAGAAGTCTTTACAGCTTTGAGAAATCCATCCTCCAGGCAAGGACTCACGAGTACACCATCATGGCTTACCAATATAACGGATATTTCAGCAAGATAAGCTCTATGGACACCTTCTACAAGGCAAATATGTCCCTGCTCAATACCGATAACCGCGCTAAGCTGTTCCCCGAGAACAGACCTGTATACACAAAGGTAAGGGACAACCCGCCTGCAAAGTTCGCTATCGGAGCAAATGTAAAGAACTCCCTTATCGGTGACGGCTGTATCATCGAGGGTACTGTTGAAAACTGCGTGCTCTTCCGGGGCGTAAAGATCGGCAAGGGCGCTGTTGTAAAGAATGCTATCCTTATGCAGGATACTGTTATCGGCAGCAAGTGCGATATCAACTATGTCATCACCGACAAGAACGTCAAGATCAGCGACATGAGACTCCTGACAGGCTCTCAGAACTATCCGCTGTTCCTTGGCAAGGGCGCGAATATATAACCCCGGTGCGGCTGACAGAGTGGGGCAACGAAGTGAGGACGACGGTGCGGTTATCTGACATTTGACATTATTTTAAATCTTTCGAAAGGAAAAAAGGTGTTAATATGAATATTTTATATGCTGCTTCCGAGGCTGTTCCATATGCTGCTTCGGGCGGACTTGCGGACGTTGCAGGCTCACTTCCCAGAGCACTCAACGACGCAGGACAGGACTGCCGGGTAGTCCTGCCCCTTTATAAAAGCGTAAAGCCGGAGCTTCGTGACGGCCTGGAATTTGTCACGAACTTCACCGTTGACGTTGGCTGGAGAAGACAGTACTGCGGAGTTTTCAAGGGCGAGACAAACGGAGTTACCTACTATCTGCTGGACAATGAATACTACTTCGGCAGAGACGGTCTGTACGGCTTCTATGACGACTGCGAGCGCTTTGTGTTCCTTTCAAGAGCCGTTATGGAAATGCTGAAGCATATCGGCTGGAAGCCCGATATCATCAACTGCAACGACTGGCAGACAGCTCTTGTGCCTGTTTATTACAATGTTTTCTACAAGTATCAGTACGGATACGACAATATCAAAACCGTCTTTACGATCCATAACATCCAGTATCAGGGCAAATATGGCATGGAGGTGCTCAACGAAGTTCTGGGCATTCCTATGTACCATACCAAGTTGCTTGAATACGACGGCTGTGTAAACCTCATGAAGGGCGCTTTTGAGACAGCGGACAAGATCACCACTGTTTCACCAAGCTACGCATGGGAGATTCTTGACCCATGGTATTCCCACGGTCTGGACAGAGCCCTCTCCAACAAGCAGTATAAGCTCTGCGGTTTCCTGAATGGTATTGATGTAGATACATTTGATCCCGAAAAGGATCCCCTGCTTACAAAGAACTTCTCCACAAAGAATCTCAAGGGCAAGGCAGAGTGCAAGAAGGCTCTTCTTGACGAGCTCCACCTCCAGGAGGGAGACGAGCCTATCATCGGTATCATCACCCGCTTCGTTTCCCACAAGGGTATCGACCTTATCAAGTATGTGTTTGAGGATATGCTGAATCTGGGATACAAGTTTGCTATCCTTGGCTCCGGCGAGAAGATATACGAGGACTTCTTCAAGGAAATGGCATGGCGCCATCCGGACAAGGTAAGCGCCACCATCGGGTTCATGCCCGATCTGGCAAGAAGGATCTACTCCTCGGCGGATATGTTCCTTATGCCGTCCCAGAGTGAGCCCTGCGGTCTTGCGCAGATGATCTCACTGAGATACGGTACTATCCCCATCGTCCGCGAAACAGGCGGTCTGAGAGACAGTATCAGGGACGCAGGCGGAGAGGACGGCAACGGCTTCACCTTCAAGACATATAACGCTCACGATATGCTGGACGCTACACGGAGAGCAAAGGAGCTTTACGACAACAAGGACGAGTGGAAGAAGCTTGTTGTAGCCGCAATGAAGAACGACTACAGCTGGGCAGTTTCCGCAGAGCTGTACATGGGTCTTTACAGAGAGCTTGCAGGTCAGCAAGGCTGAACATTTTATATTGCAAACAAGGCAGTTTCTTTTTGAGGGACTGCCTTTTGTTGTAAATTATCATTTAGCGGTGCAAACTGGGGTGCCTTTTTCGCCGCGTAAGCGGCGACTCTGAAAAGTTCGCCAG
>JAFLUI010000196.1 GCA_022508825.1 Oscillospiraceae bacterium | reverse complement strand
AGAACATAAATGAGATAGATCCGGTCAGATATATGCATGAGACCGATCTGGAATTTCTCCTTCGCAAAACAGGTGATCTGAATGAAGAAGCTTATGTCGGACATATCTTCATTGACATTTACGGTGAAGAAACTTATATCGGGCGTATATTCATAGACCTTGACGGAGATGATTTTCCCGAAATAGTCAGGATAAGTCCTCCAAAAGAAAGTGAATGGAGTGTACGCAATACATTGACAGGAACATTTGAAAAATTTCCTGATACCCCCTCACACGCTTATCTGAGCAGATTTGACCTTTCGACAGGAAAATGGAAAGATATTTTTGATATGCCTGCAGATACTGATCTTAATCTGTTCCATGACAAAGAAAATGACGTTTATTTTTACATATATACCGATGAGGGTAACAGTATACATAAGGTCTGCATAACAGAGAACGGATTTGTTGACAGAATTGTCGGCTGCTATACTTCTACAGGTGATTATCAGATGGCGATAAATCAAAAATATTTATCGGATAAAAAAATAGATTTCGGATTTTTTTACGGTAAATTTTTTATTGAGGAAAGCTCCCCTGATATTGATGTGCATAAAATGAACGAAAGCTTCCCTCAATGCGAGCTTATAAGCACCGTCAATATACAGGATATCATCGACAAATACAGCAATGACAGCGAAATGTATGAACTGGTCATGGGTCCGTTTGCGGACAGTCCCCAGCCCTCGGAATACAAAAAGCCTGAATATAATGATCCTAAGCCGGCATCATATTCAGCATCTCTTGAAAGCCGGGATATCACTGAAAAAAATTTTGAAGAGCTTTCGTACAAGCCTGATCTTATATATCTGCATCTCAGAAGCTTTTTTGACGATGACTGGGCGGAAGACATCGGAGTAGGATATCGTCCAAGTTATGAAGATCTGTATGAAGAAAGGACAATAAACCTGAGTGGCATAAGCAAGCTTTCCGGATTGGAGTATCTTGAAATAGAAACGGATAATATAATAAATACCTCGGAGATAGGCAAGCTGAAAAATCTCAGGCTGCTCAAAATTAACGCCAATGTCGATGATCTTAGCTTCCTTGCAGATATGGACAGTCTTGAAGCTGTCAGGATTTCCTATTACACCGATAAACCCGCCGATTTCTATGCTCCCCTTTATAGTTTGAAAAATCTGAAATACATTATGTCGGCTACAGACGAACAGGCAGACCATATCGTCGAACACGCACCATGGATCAATATTGTATGATACATAAGAAGGTGAATATCATGCTTAAAAAGATCATGACCACGGTAACTGCTATGCTTATTATGCTTTCAACAGGCATCACGGTCTATGAAAATGAGCCCGATATATATGAAGATGAACCGAATACATATGAAGATAAGCCTGATACATCCGATACAATTGATACATTTATATGGCGCAGGGTTCCTGTTGCAGAGTTTCCCTATTATACAATATTACATTCCCACGAAGTAGGCATAACCGTGGACGGCATGGATATCATCAACGGAGAAAGCGTCCCGGGCGCTGTATATAAAGACGGCAGACCCTGGCTTGACGGTCTTGATACAGACGGGGACATATACATAAACGATGAATATATATTTTATATCACACTAAGCGGAGACAGCAGAATAAGAACTCTGATATTTAACGGGACATCACTGTGTATAGAAGGCGATGGGACTCTTACAGCAGAATCGATACAGCCGGCAAATTCAATATATTATGAAGCAGCGCGAACCTATGAGCCGTCAATGACATTAACTGTCCGTGAAAACGCATCAGTTATAGGTACAGATACGCCTGAGACTGCTTCTGAATTAAACAGACAAATAAAGGTCAACGATATTGCCGTAAAGGATAACGGTCATCTTAAGTGTGACGATATTGCGGGAAAACAAATATGCCTTTATGACAATGCCAGTGTCGCCGCTGAACACTGTTCTGTGGATGAGATAATTCTTGCAGACGACAGCGTTATGGAGGTCAGGGGTGATTATGGAAAATATCCCGGGCTTGACATTACAGACGATCTTAAAAGCTGTATTTATAAAATAACAAACATGGAAATACGGGACAATGCCAGGCTGTCAGCCGAATGCAATACAACGGACTACGGTATATTCTGCCGAAGTACGGGGACTGATGCGCAAATAACCATATCAGGCAGCGGCATCCTTGACGTTTCCGGAAGCTCGGGATTTGGCATATCAGCCGAGAAGAATTATTACAGCATGATCGGTATGCACGATGATTCGCAGGTCATAATAAACGGCTTCAAGGTCGGTCTGGCAACCAGAAGACTGGAAATAAACGGGGGCACACTTAAAATAAATTCAGACGGAGATGCTCTGCAGATCAACCCGAAAGCGCTGAATTACAAGCGCTTCGGCACAGGGATATACATAAACGGAGATGCAGTTTCACAAAGCTGTGACTGGCTGCTTGATACTTCCGAAGACGATAACTCATTTATCGCACTCCGTTCAAGTCAGACCGGCAGCAAGCTTAAGGATCTCTCCATAACCGTCAAAGAAAAACAGCAGTAAAAAAGCCTGCGGACTGTACACTGTACTTTAATCTTTATATAACGGGGGATATAATATGAGCATGAAAATAAAAATACTGCCGCTGCTGCTCGCTGCGGCTGCTTTCACCGCCTGCAATAAAACAGGTGAAGCAAATACCGGACAGTCTGATACGGCAGCTTCTGTTTCGGAAAGCACTGTCTCCGAATCAGAGGTGACGACAGAAGTCGAGGAAAAAGATGTCTCTGTCACCGAACAGGAGCAGACCGAGAACATAAATGAGATAGATCCGGTCAGATATATGC
>JAFLUI010000195.1 GCA_022508825.1 Oscillospiraceae bacterium | reverse complement strand
ATTGATTTACTTAACGTCTTGTGTTCGTTTTGCCGGTATGACCAGCAATACCGCCGCAGTAAGAATACCTATCATTCCGATAATTTCTTTCAAGGACAATACTTCGTGAAAAATGATCACTCCGATAACGATCCCTGTCAGCGGCTCAAACGTGCTGAACAGGGACGCTTTTACTTCTCCGCAAAGGAATACGCCTTTCTGAAACAGCACCAATGCAAAAACTGTTGCGAACAGAGCCAATCCCGCTTCTGCTGCCCATCCGACAGCGTCAAGACCGAAAACAAGATTTCCGCTTAACAGGGCAATCAGTTCGATCTCCACGGCGGACAACAGCGATATCCAGAATGCAAGGACAAATGAGTGAAGCTCCTTGACAGTGCTTTTCCCCAAAAGAACAATATAAACTGCATATACTATCCCCGAACCAACAGCCAACAGGATACCCAGTACACTTATCTGTCCGTTTGGAGTATACAGCAGCGCCATACTGACGATACAAATAACAGCACAGATTATTTGCTTAATGTCCAGCCGTGTTTTGCAGAATATCACCATTATCAACATGACTGCAATAGGATATGTGAAGTGCAATGTTGTTGCCATGCCGCTGTCGATATATGTATATGATACATAGAGCAATATAGGCATCAGGGCGTATGGAACAGATAATTTCACTAACTCGATAATTTGACTCCTGCTGACCCTGATCGTGCAGTCAGGCACAAATAAAGTGATGATACCCAGCACAATACTTCCGAAAAGAAACCGACCGAAAGCGACAGTATAGGCATTGCTGCCGTGGGCATAAGCTATTCTTGCCAAAAGCGGCATTGTGCCGAATAGGATCGCAGACAGGATCACATAAATGACACCTATCTCATTTTTTATTTTTTTCATAATTTCCGATTACACCCCTGAATCACACCAATAAAAGAACAACTTATTTTGCTTTCCGACCTTTTCCTGTCATCTTCTCCACTTCAAGTTTCAGCACATAGATTTTATCAATAGAATGATCGATATACGTCATACCTTTTTCAATGAAGTCCGGAGAGTATTTATGGAGAATAGCTTCTATACCTTTTCGTTTTTCATCCTCGTCCCTGACAATACCGATCATTCCGTAAGCAATTCCGGACATATACAATGTTGCAAACTGCTGCGGCAGCAGCTGTGTATTATTTACCACAGTAAATGATGCATTTTTACAGTGCTCTATAGACGATATTTTCTTTCCGCCTGCCGCGCTGCAATGAAAATAAATATTATTTTCACACAGAGCAAAGCTCATAGGCACACCATAAGGCATATTGTTTTCGTCAATAATTGATAATACACCATATTCTGCTTCTCTGAAAAGTCGGATCGTTTCTTCATCCGTCAATTGTCTGTCTGTTCTGCGCATTTTATTGTTCATATGTTATTCCCCCAAATTACGCCCATGAAAGTTCTCATTTATTAGTTAATACAATTAGTTATTATATCATACCTGTTTTTGCATGGCAATGGCTTGTTAGAGGGTTTACAGATTTTTTACATTTGCAGGACTTTCGATAGTATTAAGAAAATCTTTCATCATAGCAACAAACACTTTATATTGACTTTCATAGATAGCCGTGGTATGATTAAATAGACAAAATTATTATTGCCTGCTGCAATGATAGAACAAGCCCTGTTATTTTTAAAATTGAACGGATAGACAGTGAAGAATAATATTACATATAAAGGAGAGCAGACTATGCAGGAAATATTGTTATCCGATATATACGATACGCCGCAGGATCAGATGGGAACTATGACATTGCTTGGCATAGAAAAGGCTTTAATTACAGACGATAGCTTCGCTGTTGTTATGAATGTAGAAGCCATTCATTTAAATATGCATGGTACAGTACATGGTGGAATACTGTACACTTTATGCGATCAAGCAGTAGGCGCATACGTTACCTACAAGAAAAAGAAGGGCGTGGGTATGGACGGAAACATACACTACTATCGCCCTGCACAAAAGGGTGATATATTAACAGCTACAGCTTACGAGAGAAAATCGGGAAAGAAAATAGGTGTGTATTTTGTAGAACTAAAAAATCAGGAGAACAAATTGTTGGCTGATGCCTTATTTACAACTATGTATCTGGAATAAATATGTTTTCATGCAGCTTAATAAAGGAGAAAGTCAGGTTATTATACCAACTTTCAGGAAGAGAGGAATTGTCAATGAAAAAAGTTACTGTACTGCTCGGCGATTACTGGCATCCGAGAAATTCTATTGAGCCTATGCTTGATATGCTGTTTCCAAAGGATAAATGGGATATGACTATCACAGAAGACCCTGAGATCATTAAATCCGATGAAATTCCCGATCTGCTGGTTTCATTCAAGGATGTTATTGAAAACGATCAGATACCAACTCCCATATGGTGTGATGATGAATGGACAGCAAGACTTGATGACTGTATAAAAAACAAGGGCATGGGATTTATGGCAGTTCATTGTGGTATCGCTGATATTCCCGAAGATCATTTTATCACAACTAACATTTTAAAAGCCTTTTTTATCACACATCCCCCTCAGTGTGAGGTTTCATTTGAGCTGGTAAACGGTTTTGATATTACTGAGGAAGCAAAGCCATTCACCTTTTCAAACTTTGATGAACATTACCAGATAAAAATAATGGGTGATACTGAAATCCTCGGATATACAGTGTCTCAGCATGGAAAGCAGCCTGCTTTATGGCGGCACCAATACGGCAAAGGCAAGGTTTTAGGCGTAACTCCCGGACATTCCTATGAGAATTTAAGTCAGGACGAATATCTTAAACTGCTTAAAAACTGTACCGAATGGTGTGTCTGTGATTGA
>JAFLUI010000194.1 GCA_022508825.1 Oscillospiraceae bacterium | reverse complement strand
CTTGTAATGCGTGACAGGAAGCTTGTAGGCGAGCTTACGGGAGACCAGCTCAATCAGAATACTATAATGAACACTATTGCAGGAGGTGACAAGGAATGACGGATAAGTCAAAAAAAGCAGGGGGCTCATTTCTCTCAAACCTGATGAGACATCAGATATTCATACCCATTGCAGCTCTGCTGATACTGGCGCTTGTAAATCTTATTGCAGACCCCTCATTCTTCAGGATCACGCTTGACCGGAACAGCGACGGCAATCCCGTTCTGAACGGTCAGCTCATAACCATAATCGACTACGGCTCCGAGCTTGCCATACTTGCCATCGGCATGACACTGGTCACTGCTGCTTCAGGCGGACAGGACATCAGTGTGGGCGCCGCTGTTGCAATAAGCGGAAGCGTTCTTTTAAGAGTGCTCTGCGGAGGCGTGTCCCGTCCCGAGACGCTCCAGGCTCCCATAATCGTGGGCTTCCTTGTATGCTGCGTTGTGGCGATGCTTTTCGGAGCCTTCAACGGAACGCTGGTTGCGTATTTCAGGATACAGCCCATGGTAGCCACACTCATACTGTTTACCGCAGGACGCTCCATCGCTGCCTGGATAAACAACAACGAGCTTCCTATCGTAACTGACAAGGTGTTCTCCTATTTCGGAAATTTCATTCCGGGCATACCCATCCCAACACCGTTCTTTATAGCGCTTCTGTGCTTTGCAGTTACATGGGCGGTGCTGAAATTCACCAATCTGGGACTGTATGTACAGTCGGTGGGCATCAACGAAAAGACCTCCCGTCTTAACGGTCTGAACCCGGAGATAATAAAATTCTCTACATACATCCTTCTGGGAGTCTGCGTTGCAGTGGTAGGCTTCATAAAGGTGAGCAGACTGTCCACCATCAACTATTCGGTAATTGCAAAGGATATCGAAATGGACGCAATCCTTGCGGTAGCTCTGGGCGGAAACGCTCTCAGCGGAGGAAAGTTCAACATGGCATCCTCCATTCTGGGTGCATATGTTATCCAGTTCCTTACCACTACTCTTTACAAGTTTGAGGTAAAGTCGGACGCACTTCCTGCATACAAGGCAGTAGTTGTTATCGCTCTTGTTGTTATGAGCGCTCCTGTCGTAAGAGATAAGATAGCATCTCTTGTAAAGAAAATGCGCGGACAGAACCGCACAAAGGCAAGCGCCTGACTAAGGAAAGGAGGAATAGAATATGCCGCAAAACGGTATATCCGCCGCAAAAAAAGGCGGAGGTCTGAAAAATATAACGGACACCAATCTGCTGACATCAATCACTGTAATAGTATTTTTCCTGATGTATATCGGCGCCATCATCTTTCTGCAGAAGGGCTTTTTAAAGCCCCAGACCCTTTTCAATATGCTCAACGCAAATGCGTCGCTGATAATCCTTTCCTGCGGTCTGACCCTTGTTATGATAACAGGCGGTATAGATATTTCCGTAGGAGGCGTGGTTGCGCTGGTAAGTATGTGCTCGGCTGTGTATCTTGACTTCCATGACGGAAACGTCATGGGTGCGCTGCTTATCTCACTGGGCATAGGTCTTGCATTCGGCATCGTGCAGGGATTTTTAGTCGCTTATCTTGAGATACAGCCCTTTATCGTCACACTGGCGGGAATGTTCTTTGCCAGGGGCATGACCACCATAGTAAACACCAACCCGTTCAACGTCCAGAATGAAGCGTTCGTTGCTCTCAAGAACACAAGAATAATCGTACCCTTTATGGGAAGCACCAACAAGAGGGGCGATTATGTAGACGCCTATATCGAGATAGGAGTCATTGTTGCGCTGCTTGTGGTGGCGGTACTGTTCTTTGTGCTGAAATGGACAAAAACAGGAAGGAATTTCTACGCTGTGGGAGGAAACCGTCAGAGTGCTCTCATGCTGGGTATCAACGTAAAGCTGACCGTGTTCCTGTCACACCTTATCTGCGGACTTCTGGCAGGAATAGGCGGATTTGTGTACTTCATGCACGTTGGTTCCGGCTCTGCTTCTCACGCCTCGGGTGCCGAGATGAACGCCATCGCCTCCTCGATCATAGGCGGTACCATGCTTACAGGCGGTGTGGGAAATATCATCGGCACACTGTTCGGAGCAATGTCCCTTGCTCTTATCCAGAACATCGTTTCATCGGTAGGTCTGGATCAGGCGTGGTGGACGGGCATCACGATAGCTGCAATGCTCTGTCTGTTCCTTGTTGTACAGAGCGTTATCATCGCACGCCGCAAGAAGACCAACAGCTCCGCAGCGGCAGAGGGTGCTGCGGATAATGCTGAAAAGCCGTCTGAAACAAAAGCAGAAACCGAGACCAAAGAGGAAAATATATGAATCGTACAGATGAAATAAAGGACGGAAAAACCGTCATAGGAATCGAGCTTGGCTCAACAAGGATAAAGGCAGTGCTTATCGGAGAGGACAACGCTCCTATAGCATCGGGAGTCCACGACTGGCAGAACGAGCTTTCTGACGGCATATGGACATATTCGCTGGAGGCTGTGAAAAACGGTCTGCAGAGCTGCTTTGCAGACCTGATGAAAAACGTGGAAACGGAGTACGGCGTAAAGCTTGAAAGTGCCGCAGGCTTCGGCATCTCGGCAATGATGCACGGATACCTTGCCTTTGATGAAAACTGCAGTCTGCTTGTGCCTTTCCGCACATGGAGAAATACCATCACAGAAGAAGCTGCCGACAAGCTGACAGAGGAATTTTCCTTCAATATCCCCCAGCGGTGGAGCATTGCACATCTTTATCAGGCGATACTCAAAAAGGAGCCTCATGTTAAAAATATCCGCTTCATGACCACTCTTGCAGGATATGTACACTTCCTGCTGACGGGAGAAAAGGTCATAGGCGT
>JAFLUI010000193.1 GCA_022508825.1 Oscillospiraceae bacterium | reverse complement strand
TATGAACCTGATTTTATTGGGCGCTCCGGGCGCAGGAAAAGGCACTCAGGCAGAGGTCATCAGCGACAAGCTGGGCATTCCCCAGATCTCCACAGGAAACATTCTGCGTGAGGCTGTTAAAAACGGCACAGAATGCGGTCTTCAGGCAAAGAGCTATATGGAAAGCGGCGCTCTCGTTCCCGACGAGGTAGTTATCGGTATCCTTAAGGACAGAATCGCCGAGGACGACTGCAAAAAGGGCTATATCCTTGACGGTTTCCCCAGAACAGTTCCTCAGGCTGAGGCTCTTGAAAAAATGGGCATCAATATCGACAAGGTAATTTCCATCGACGTTCCCGATGAGAAGATCCAGGCAAGACTTTCCGGAAGAAGAGTCTGCGAAAAGTGCGGAGCTTCCTATCACATCGAGTTCAACCCTCCCAAGCAGGAAGGCATCTGCGACAAGTGCGGCGGAAACGCTGTACAGCGTAAGGATGACGCTCCCGAGACTGTTATCGAAAGACTTAAGACATACCACGAGCAGACCGCTCCCCTTGCTGATTTCTACGATAAGAAGGGCAAGCTGGTAACAGTCCAGGGTCAGGAAGAGGTCAAGGACACATCCAGGCTGGTGCTTGAAGCAGTCGGCGCCTGATCTCATCACGGAAGCGTGATATAAATGATAAGTGTCAAATCAAAAACAGAGCTGGAGAAGATGCGCAAAGCAGGCATCATTGCAGGCAACGCGCTCCACTTCGGCGGACAGTCTATAAAAGCAGGCATGACAACATTTGAGCTTGACAGGATAATACACGACTATATCGTCAAAAACGGCGCAAAGCCCTCCTTCCTCGGATACGGAGGATTTCCCGGGTCGGCGTGCATAAGCATAAACGACCAGGTCATCCACGGTATCCCCTCCAAAAAGGTGAGGATCAAGGAGGGGGACATCGTAAGCATCGATGTGGGAGCCTATATCGATGGCTTTCACGGGGATACGGCGTACACCTTTCCGGTAGGAAAGATCCCGGAGGATGCAAAGCAGCTTCTGAAGGTCACCGAGGAAAGCCTGTATCTGGGCATCGAGCAGGCGGTTGTGGGAAACCGTATAGGCGATATCGGTCATGCTGTTGAGGAGCACTGCACAGGACACGGCTTCGGGGTAGTCACAAAATATATAGGTCACGGGGTGGGAAGAAATCTTCACGAGTCCCCCGAGGTGCCTAACTACGGCAAGCCGGGACACGGTCCGAGGCTTGTGGCAGGAATGACTATCGCTATAGAGCCTATGATAAACGCCGTCGGCGCGGACGTAAGAGTCCTGAAGGACGGCTGGACAGTGCTGACAAAGTCAGGCTCCCTTTCAGCTCATTTCGAGCATACGGTGGCGATCACACCGGACGGTCCGGTACTGCTGACGAAACCCACTCTTTAAGGAGGGGTCGATATGGATGTACAGACCGGTATGATAGTCAGGTCGGCGGCAGGACGGGACAAGGGTAAATTTATGGTCATTGCTGCCATAGCAGACGGCTTCGTTTATCTTGCAGACGGAAAGGAGCGGAAGCTCGCTTCCCCGAAAAAGAAGAACGAAAAGCACATCTGTCCCACAAAGACCGTGATAAGCACCGATGATCTGACTGATAAGGGACTAAGAAAAATTCTCCGCGAATACGCAGAGAAAGATTTTTCCTGAAGAGGAGGCGTTTGCTTGTCTAAGGAAGATGTTATCGAAATCGAAGGTACAGTTATAGAGGCTCTGCCCAATGCGAATTTTCAGGTGGAGCTGGCTAACGGACACAAGATCCTTGCTCATGTTTCCGGTAAGCTCAGAATGAACTACATCAGAATCGTTCCGGGCGATAAGGTAACAGTTGAGATGTCGCCTTACGACCTCACCAAGGGCAGGATCACCTGGAGAGCCAAGTAGAGGGCGGCGGATCCCGAAAGGGAGCGGCTGTCCGTGAATATGGCGGAGGCGCCGTACAGCGGCTGCAAGTCCGTCTAAGAAAGGCGGTAATTTTATGAAGGTAAGACCATCTGTTAAGCCTATGTGCGAAAAGTGCAAGGTCATCAAAAGAAAAGGCAAGGTCATGGTTATCTGCGAAAATCCAAAGCACAAGCAGCGCCAGGGCTGAGCAGGGGTGCGGAAGCTCCTCCGGGGAGATGAAAAGTTTCCCGGGAAATGTTTTCAAGAGGGCGTCCTGTTTTAGTGCAGGGACGCGTTTTCAGGCATAAAAAAGAAAAATCAATATGGAGGTGTATTGTAATGGCACGTATTGCCGGCGTTGACCTTCCCAAGAATAAGAGAGTTGAAATAGGTCTCACTTATATCTACGGAATCGGACGCAAATCCGCTGAGGTCATACTCGCAAACACAGGCGTAGATCCCGATATCAGAATCAAGGACCTGACCGAGGACGATGTTGCTAAGCTTCGTGAGTATATCGACCACAACTTTATGGTAGAAGGCGATCTGAGAAGAAATACTGCTCTCAACATCAAGAGACTCGTTGAGATCGGCTGCTACCGCGGTGTTCGTCACAGAAAGGGTCTCCCCGTAAGAGGTCAGAGAACCAAGACTAACGCAAGAACACGCAAGGGTCCCGTTAAGACCATCGCTAACAAGAAGAAGTAAGGAGGGAAATCAATGGCTCAGGTCAAGGGCAAAAAGACGGTCATCAGACGCCGTCGTGAACGCAAAAACATTGAAAATGGAGCTGTTCATATCCAGTCCACTTTCAACAACACAATAGTAACCATTACCGATATCCAGGGCAACGCTATTTCTTGGGCGTCTGCAGGCGGACTTGGTTTCAGAGGATCAAAGAAGTCCACTCCCTTTGCCGCTCAGACTGCTGCGGAAACTGCTGCAAGAGCTGCTATGGAGCATGGTCTCAAGACCGTTGAGGTCTATG
>JAFLUI010000192.1 GCA_022508825.1 Oscillospiraceae bacterium | reverse complement strand
GCGCAGGCGTTATCTTCGGTGCAACAGGCGGCGTAATGGAAGCTGCTCTGCGTACCGCAGTGAAGATGATAACAGGCGAGGAAGCAGGAAACATCGAATTTACCGAAGTCCGCGGCGTTCAGGGTATCAAGGAAGCCTCCTACAAGGTCGGCGATCTTGACGTCAAGGTTGCAGTTGCATCCGGCACAGCAAACGCTAAGGAGCTTCTCACAAAGGTAAAGAACGGCGAAGCAGACTACACCTTCATCGAGATCATGGGTTGTCCCGGCGGCTGTGTAAACGGCGGCGGTCAGCCTCAGCAGCCTGCATCTGTACGCAACTTTGAGGATATCAGAGAGATCCGTGCAAAGGCTCTTTACGATCAGGATGCAGCAAGCACACTGAGACGCTCTCACGAGAACCCTGCTATCAAGGCAGTATACGACGAGTTCTTTGAGAAGCCCGGCAGCCACAAGGCACACGAGATTCTCCACACAAGCTATGTTAAGAGGGCTCTGTAAACCGGAGATCAGAAAATAAAAAGCAGGAGGCAAGAGTGATTTTCTTGCCTCCTGATATTTTTAATGAGGTCTATAATATATGATTTACTTAGTAAGACATGGACAAACAGATTGGAATGTCATAGGAAAAAATCAGGGTCATACTGATATTGAACTTAATGAAACAGGAATTGAACAAGCTAAGCAATTGGCTGAAAAACTAAAAAATATCAAATTTGACTATGTGTTTTCGAGTCCATTGAAAAGAGCTGCCAAAACAGCACAAATTATTTACAGCGGTGATATTATTTATGATGCTCGTCTTATGGAAAGATGCAACGGAGAATTGGAAGGATTGACAAATACAAAAAACATGATAGATTTTTCTGACCCGAATGATAACCGGTACGGTGTAGAGCCATTAACAGCTTTTCGTGACCGGATAACAGGATTCTGGAATGAAATTACCGGCAATTATCCGGAAAAGAATTTACTTGTTGTAACTCATGCAGGTGTTGTTATTTATTCACAGGAATATTTTAAAGGTGCGCCTGAAGATGGCAGCTATCGGAATTATAAGATTGAAAATTGTGATATATTAAAATTTGATAATCCCGCGGGATAATTAAAATGATAAAACAAAAATTACACACAAGTACCATATAATTCACATGAAAACCTGTCGAAATCGTGTTATAATATAATTGATATCGGATATTTTATATCAGTGCGGAAAAGTCCCCGCATAATTTTACCATAAATATTTGACATTTTTATCAGTAAAAAATCTTATTCCTTTTAAATATCTTTCGTTGACGTGTCACATAATTTACACAATGGGGAATTAGAATATAATTGTAATCAGAAACAAAACGCAAAAGCGTTAGGATGCGAAAGGTGGGTACACTATGTACGAAAATAACAATAACTATACTTACACTGCCAACTACTCCCCCGAAGAGCCCGAGCCCCCTAAAAAAGGCGGCAAGGCAGGAAGAATCGCTGCATTCATTTTAGCGGTGGCACTTGTAGGAGGAGCCTCCGGATTTGGCGGAGCCTTTCTGGCAAATTCAGTCATAGCAGACAACACTGTCCGGAATGTTTCTGTATCCTCTGACGACAGCTCCGGGGATGAAAGAGAATCCATACAGACTGTCACTGCTGTTCCGCAGAACACCGGCGGAAGCGATGACGTTTCAATAGGAAATCTCCTTAATGTAGAATCATCCTCCGGTGATTCGGCACAGCTCACTACAGAGGAGATCATAAGACGCGCAACACCCTCCGTGGTACTTATTACATCTGATTTTGACGGCTACGGCACAGGGACAGGAACAGGCATCGTCCTTTCAGCGGATGGCTATATCATCACCAACTGCCACGTCATCCAGACCACTACCACAGATATTGTAGCCGACTATTCAAATCCATTCAGCTGGTTCGGCGGAGGATATGAAAGACAGACCGTCGTTCTGAAGGCTGATACAGTCACAATAACACTGTCGGACGGCACTGAACACGAAGCAAAGATCATCGGCAGCGATGAAGGCACCGACCTTGCCCTGCTTAAGATCGACATGACCGGACTTACTCCTGCAGTTATCGGCGACAGCGACAAGCTTGTTCTCGGAGAAAAAGCAGTTACGCTTGGCTATCCTATGGGACTTGGGCTGTCTACTTCACAGGGAATCATCTCCGGACTTGAAAAAGAGCTCACCACTGAGCTTTCCAACGGCACAACAGCTACAATGCCCCTTATCCAGACCGATGCTTCCATCAATCACGGAAACTCAGGCGGTCCCCTTTTCAACAGCAAAGGAGAAGTGGTCGGCATCACATCATCAAAGATCGTAAGCAACTCTGCAGAAGGCATCGGATTTGCAATACCCATCACAGATGCAATGCCTATCCTTGACGATCTTATGAACAAGGGATATGTGTCAACACCGAAGATCGGCATCACAGGCACAAATATAACAGCATCTGTGCAGAGATATTACAGTCTGCCGGTTTCAAGCGGTGTACTTGTAGTATCAGTCGAAGCAGGCTCTTGTGCAGAGACCGCAGGAATTGCTGAGGGCGACATCATCGTAGCAGCAGACGGCAAGGATATAAAGGATATGGACGGACTGGTAGCCGCCAAAAACAGGCATAAGCCCGGCGAAACAATGACCGTCACACTTGCAAGAAACGACGGAAACATCGACATTGATGTGGTACTCGACGAATCCAACGAATAAGCTTATATCTATTTTACACTTCCTTTCATAGCGGCACATTGCAGGGACACGCAGTGTGCCGCAAAATGTTATTAAATGTCACTGCCTGTAAAAAATTGTCGGAAATTTTTTGTGATTTTTTTTCAAAAAGTATTGACAACTACTTGCAAAGATGATATAATGATAAAGTGTTCTTGATCAAGTCGCATAAAATATCGCGGAGTGGAGCAGCTCGGTAGCTCGTCGGGCTCATAACCCGAAGGTCGT
>JAFLUI010000191.1 GCA_022508825.1 Oscillospiraceae bacterium | reverse complement strand
TCATATTTTACACACTTGTCATAGACGTTATATCCCATATTGTGAAGCAGATAATAGTCGAAATACTCCACACCGCAGTTGGCAAGCTGCTCGTTAAAAATTTTCTCCAGATCGTCTGAATCCTTAAAATCACGAAGCGGCATTTTTGTTGCAAGCTGAAACGATTCACGAGAGTGACGGTCAACAAGAGCCTTTTTTACTGCTTTTTCCGCTTCATAGCCGTGGTAGGTATAGGCAGTGTCAAAATATGTGAAGCCCTGCTCAATAAAGGTATCAAAAAGCTTCTCCATTTTCTCATAGTCGAAAGATGTCTGATTTCCTTCTTCAAGTACCGGAAGCCTCATACAGCCGAAGCCTAATTTTTTCTCATTCATAAGTTCCATATTATTTCCTCCCTTATGCTACTTTACAAATTGTTCTTTAAGCAATTCTACAAATTCCTCTGTATGCTTCAAAGGGTTATCGACCTTAATAAATGCACAATATCTGCGGATTATTGGATTGTCGTTTCTTGTGAGCCGAAGCTTTTTTGTGACATTTCCAAGCTGAACGTATCTGTCGCTTCCCTCAACAGGCATGAAGCCCTTTCCCTGAATCAGCAGCATACGGGCATCTTCTATATTTTCGGCAAAAATTATTTCACTGCCAAAGCCTATATCGTCTGCATAGAATTTTTTCTCTGTTTCCTGCTGTTCCTTGCTTGACAGTATAATGCAGGGAATATTTTTCAGGTCGGAAATATCTACCGCTTCAAGCTCCGCAAGAGGATTTTTTGAGGAAATTTCAATGCAATATTCCTGCTCGTCAAGAATGATATTTTTATATTCATCAGAAAATGCTCTGCGCTGATCGTTGAGAACAATATCCGTTTCACCGTTTCGCAGCCTATCGTAAAGCTCATCATGATTGCCATGCGTAACTTCAACGGAAACATCGGGGAACTTTGCTGAAAACTCTGCGACAGCGTTCTGAAATTCGTTTCCGCTATAACCTTTCAGAATGCCAAGCCTTAATATTTCCTCATTATTTCCTGCAATACGGTATGTTTCACGGCGGATAGCTTCAAAATCCGCTACCCATACAAGGCTCTTTTTATAAAAATACTCTCCGGCAGGCGTAAGCGTAAAGCTGCGCTTTGTACGTTTGAGCAGTTCAACGCCAAGCTCCTGTTCAAGAGCCTTTATCTGCTGTGAAATAGCAGACTGAGAAATGAAACATTCCTCCGCTGCTTCCGTAAAGCTGTTGTTTTTTACTACCGCCTGAAAATATTTTACCTGTTTAAACATAATCTCACCTATTTGAAAATACTTGACCATCAATTAATAAGCAGACGCTCTTGCCATTGTGAAATACCACTCGTCATTTCGCTTTATGAGCGTAAGATCAAGCTGTAAACGCCATGTATGCTCTCCACCGCCAAATACCGCTGCGTTTACCTTGCTTTTTCCAATGAGCTTGGCTGTATCACCTAAGACCTGCACCTGCATATCCTCATGCAGTGCAGAGTAATAGTTCAGCGTTCCGTCAAGGATCGAAGCAATATACACCTTTTTGGACTGCCGCATACCTGTCATATGAATAAGTGCAAAGCTGTCATCATGGACACGTTCAAGTTCTGATTTGTCCTTATTCACCATTGCGGAATACATATCCTTATAAAGCTGAATGATTTTATCTTCATCAGTCATTTTTAATTCTTCCCATCAATTAAAGTGAATTTTTTGCCCAGGCAGCAACCTTACTTTCGGAACTCTCAGACTCCGCTCCGTGAATGGAAATTCCTTTCCTTACTTCCGCACCGGAGCAGATTTTTTTCAGATCGCTTTCGCTGCTTCCCATTCCGCTTCCCTCGTTGGTGCAGAAAGGAATAATAGTCTTTCCGCTGAGATCGTACTTTTCAAGGAAAGTGAACATACACATAGGCATTGTTCCCCACCAGTTAGGATAGCCTACAAAAATCGTATCGTATTTATCAAGATTATCGGGACAGCTCTTTATTTCTGGTCGTGCGTTTGCATGAAGCTCTTTCTTTGCTTCCTCGATACACTTGTAATAGTCTTTATCATATGGTTTTACGGTGTCGATTTCAAGCAGCTCGCCGCCCACAGCTTTCTGAATGAACTCAGCAACACGCTCTGTATTTCCTTTGGAAATGTTCTTTATACCGCCGTTCCAGTAGTTTTCTCCCTTGCGGGAATAGTACACAATTAAAATTTCAGCCATGATAATAACCTCCATAATTATATATATTAATTATATTGTATCACGCAAATTATAATAAATCAATCTCATTTTCGAATGAAAACGATAAGAAAAACTTATATATAAAAGACTTTATTGACAAAATTGAAAAAATGATGACCGATTCAATATCGGTCATTATTTTGTATATCGGAAATCCAGATAGTCCAGAAATCTTTTGACTGCCAATGACAGCGTTCTCTTTTCTCTGAAAGCAATACCGATATTGCGGTATGCAGGAACATTCAGTTCCCTTGTTACGATATTGTACGGAACACGTTTCATTATAAGCTGCGGAAGAATACTTACCCCCAGACCGCTTTCGATCATTGACATAACGGCATAGTCGTCCCACGTCGTAAACCGCACATTTGGTATCAAATTGTTTTTCTCAAAAATTTCGGAAATCTCCGCTTTCGCTCCTTTTTCAAGCAACATAAACGGTTCGGTACAAAGTTCGGATAAAGGAACTTTTTCATATTCTGTAAGTCTATGATTTTCGGGAAGAATTGCAAGGAGTTTATCTTCTTCAAGGAATATGGTTTCAAATCTGTCATTTGTTGGCAAGCGTAAAAATCCACAATCAACTCTGCCCTCCGAAGTCCATTCCTCAATTTCGGTGTAATCGCCAAGCAGCAGTTCATAGTCAATGTTCGGATAATCCTTTTGAAAAGCCTTGATGATGTTAGGCAGCCAGTGAGTAGCCACGCTTGAAAATGTTCCTATCC
>JAFLUI010000190.1 GCA_022508825.1 Oscillospiraceae bacterium | reverse complement strand
TCCGCCGTTGGTTACCAGCCTACACTGGCAACGGAAATGGGTGCGCTGCAGGAGAGAATCACTTCTACAAACAAGGGCTCTATCACATCCGTTCAGGCTGTTTACGTTCCTGCGGATGACCTTACAGACCCTGCTCCTGCTACAACATTCGCTCACCTTGACGCTACAACAACACTTTCCAGAAGCATTGCTTCACTGGGTATCTATCCCGCTGTTGACCCTCTTGACTCTACATCCAGAATCCTTTCTCCCGAGATCGTAGGTCAGGAGCACTATGAGGTTGCCCGTGCGGTACAGAACATACTCCAGCGTTATACCGAGCTTCAGGATATCATCGCCATCATGGGTATGGACGAACTTTCCGACGAGGATAAGCTGACCGTTGCAAGAGCAAGAAAGATCCAGCGTTTCCTCTCCCAGCCCTTCAGCGTTGCGGAACAGTTTACCGGTATGCAGGGTAAGTATGTTCCTCTTAAGGAAACGATCCGCGGCTTCAAGGAGATCATTGAGGGTCTGCATGACGATCTGCCCGAGTCTGCGTTCCTGTTTGCAGGAACTATCGACGAGGTAGTTGAAAAAGCCAAGAACGCTGCAAGTGAATAAGGAGGGGTCATAATTATGGCAGCTTCATTTTCATTAAGCGTTGTAACTCCGGAAAAGGTGTTCTTTGACGGGGAGACCTCACAGATAATCGTCCGTACTACCGAGGGTGACATAGGTATACTTGCCAACCACACAAGTCTGGTGGCAGACCTGCCCTCAGGACCTCTTAAGGTAAGACAGGAGGACGGGGGCTGGCGTACAGCCGCTATCTCCACAGGACTGCTCAAGGTAGGCGGAAACAAGGTATCCATCCTTGCAAACGCAGTTGAGTGGGCGGACGAGATCGACGTTGAATGGGCAAAGCGCTCCGAGGAGGACGCAAGACGCAGGCTCAAAGAGATGCAGCATGACAAGCTTGAAATGGATCGTGCTGAGCTCAAGCTGCAGCGTGCTCTCAACAGAATAAGCGTAAGCTCCATGACTGACAATAAATAATAAAAAAATTTAAAAAAGTACTTGACATTGCCTCTGCAATATGGTATAATAAGTATACCTCTTGCAGAGGCTTATTTTTTTGCGTCCTTTTTTAAGCAATGCCGCAAGCTGTTTTGCGGCGCCAAAATGGACAAAGAGTCTCTGGCAGCGCTCCTGTGAGTCAGCAGGAACCATGCTACAGAGGGAGGCACAGGGGCAAAGTCGGGCGAAGTCTGGCAAAATCGGGCGAAGTCGGGCAAAAGTCCCCTGAAGAAAACGCAATGCGGTTATACTATATAAAATATGACCGCCAAACTAATAGGAGGTGCCGATATGAGAGTAAAGATTACATTAGCCTGCACAGAGTGCAAACAGCGCAACTACAACACCAAGAAGAACAAGAAAAATGACCCCGACAGGCTTGAAATGAACAAGTACTGCAAGTTCTGCAGGAAGCATACTCTTCACAAGGAAACTAAGTAAGCGAGGTGTGAACAGTGGCTGATGCGAAAAACAAATCCAAGAAGTCATCTTTGATCGCACAGGCTGAGGCTAAGGCTAACAAGATCGTAAACGATCGTGAAAAGTCCAAAGGCAAGGGCAAGAAAGCCAAGTCAAACGGTGTGGTAAAGTATTTCAAGGATCTAAAAAGCGAGATCAAAAAGGTTACCTGGCCTTCATGGGGAAAGGTCCTCAATAATACGTTTGTTGTACTGGTCGGAATGTGCGCAAGTGCTATTATAATATGGGGAATCGACAGCGCGCTTACTGCTTTGTTAAAGCTTATGAGCTGACGCGCGGCAAAGGAACGTTTTATCTGTGACGGATTTAACCGTCTCTGAGAAAGGAATGGTCATATGTCAGAATCGGCAAAATGGTATGTTATACACACCTACTCCGGTTATGAGAATAAGGTCGCGCAAACTATAATGAAGGTCGTCGAAAACCGTAAGCTCCAGCATCTTATACAGGACGTTCAGGTTCCTACCGAACTGGTACAGGAGCCTAACGACAAAAATCAGATGCGTGAGGTGGAAAGAAAGGTTTTCCCCTGCTATGTGCTGGTGAAAATGATCCTCACGGATGATTCCTGGTATGTGGTAAGAAACGTAAGGGGCTGTACGGGATTCGTTGGTCCCGGATCAAAGCCTATACCGCTGACCGATAAGGAAGCGGCTGCATTGGGCGTTGACGCGGACAAAAAGCCCGCTTCTGTTGAAGTCAACTTCAAGGCGGGAGATAAAGTCAAAATCACGGCAGGTCCTATGGAGGGCATTGTCGGAGAGGTTGAGAGCATAGATACCGAAAATATGACTGTAAATGTAAAGGTGTCCATGTTCGGAAGAGAGACCTTGGCAGCCTTGGATATCACAATGGTTGCAGTTTCAGATGAGTATTAATTTAACAGAGCCTATGGTTCTTATATTTACGGAGGTGCAAAAGCAATGGCACAGAAAGTAGTTGGCTTGATAAAGCTTCAGATCGCAGCGGGAAAAGCTACTCCCGCACCGCCTGTTGGCCCTGCTCTTGGTCAGCACGGTGTTAATATTATGTCTTTTACAAAGGAATTCAATGAGAGAACAAAGAACGATATCGGTCTTATAATCCCTGTTGTTATCACAGTATATGCAGACCGTTCATTCTCATTTATCACAAAAACTCCGCCGGCAGCGGTCCTTATCAAAAAGGCGATCAATCTCCAGAGCGGTTCAGGTGTTCCTAACAAGACTAAGGTCGGCAAGATCACCAAGGACCAGATCAGAAAGATCGCTGAGACCAAAATGCCCGACCTGAACGCTTCAAGCGTGGAATCTGCTATGAGCATGATAGCAGGTACCTGCCGTTCAATGGGCGTTGAAGTTGTTGACTAATTTGCTGCGAAGGAGGATAATTTACAATGAAACACGGTAAGAAATATAACGAAGCTGCTAAAGCTGTCGATAGAACAAAGCTTTATGAGACAGACGAAGCTCTTGCTCTGGCTTGCCAGAATGCAAAGGCTAAGTTTGATGAGACCATCGAGGTCCATGTACGTCTGGGTGTTGACTCCCGTCACGCTGACCAGCAGGTAAGAGGTGCGGTAGTTCTCCCTAACG
>JAFLUI010000019.1 GCA_022508825.1 Oscillospiraceae bacterium | reverse complement strand
GCTCCCGGCGAGGAGGAAATTTTCCAGGGCAGACGCTTCAAGGTCTACCGCGGTATGGGTTCTCTGGGCGCAATGGCGCAGGGCTCAAAGGACAGATACTTCCAGGAGAACAGCAAGAAGCTTGTCCCAGAGGGAGTTGAGGGACGTGTTCCTTACAAGGGAACTGTTTCCGACGCTATCTTCCAGCTTGTGGGAGGTATCCGCTCCGGTATGGGCTACTGCGGCTGCGAGACTATAGAGCAGCTTCACGAAAAGGCTCAGTTTGTAAAGATCACAGGTGCAGGACTTAAGGAGTCCCACCCTCATGATATTTACATCACTAAGGAAGCGCCTAACTATTCTGTTCAAATATGACATACTGTTGTCGGCTTATATGTGATATACTTGTTTCATAAAAAAATTCAAGGAGGTTCTTTATGAAACAGGTAACAAACAGCTTCAGATTATTTATGGAAGAAACAGAAGGCACAGGCAAGGCATATATGGATATGGTGATGCAGCAGGCTAAATCAAGCTCGCTGGATAAAAAGACCCACGAATTAGCCTATATAGCTGTCCTTTCTGCGACCCGGATGACAAGCGGTCTGAATTTTCATGTAAAGTCTGCAAAAGAAGCCGGAGCCACAAAAGAGGACATTAAAAGCGCCGTACTGGTCGGTCTGCCGGTTGCCGGAATTACTCTTGCCGACGCATTGGAAACTGCTTTGCAGGCTTATGACGAAGAATAATACATCGGGGCAGAAGCAAGCTTCTGCCTCTTATTTTCGCTTTCAATACTATTTATTATATAATATTAGATATTGACAATTATTAAATGTTATGATATAATATGACAAAGGGAGGCGAATAAAATGAGAGCAGATACAAAATATCCCATCCTGCTTATCCACGGCATGGGATTCCGTGACTATAAGCGCATCAGCTACTGGGGACGCATTCCAAAAGCTCTGGAGGAAAACGGGGCGAGAGTCTATTTCGGCTGGCAGGACAGCAACGGCTCTGTGGAAAGCAACGCCCGCCAGATAGAGCGCTCCTTCAACAAGGCACTGGAGGAAAGCGGAGCGGAAAAGCTGAACATCATCGCTCACTCAAAGGGCGGGCTGGAAGCAAGATACCTTATCTCCACAATGGGATACGGTGATAAGGTTGCGTCCCTGACTACTCTCTCCACGCCTCATAACGGCTCTGTCACCGTTGACAGGCTGCTCAGACACACCGAGCCTGTTGTGAAGCTGGGCTGCAAGGCGGTGGACTTATGGTTCCGCATTCTTGGTGACAAGACCCCGGATACATATGCAGCGGTGAATATGTTCAGGACCTCCTCGGCAGAAAGCTTCAACAGGGCAAATCCCGACCATCCGGGAGTGTACTATCAAAGCTATGGATTTGTCATGAATAAAATGACCTCGGATATGTCCATGTGCATCCCATGGCTGGTGGTGAAACATTTCGAGGGTGAGAATGACGGTCTCCTTGCGCCCCGTGCTGTGGAGTGGAAAAATTTTATGGGAGTGTACCGGGGCAGCGGCAGACGGGGCATCTCCCACTGCGACGAGGTTGATATGCGGAGAAGCAGGGTCTCCTTGAATAACGGGAACGACCGTTCCGATGACATCACCGAATTTTACCTCAGCATTGTGGAGGGGTTAAAGGATAAGGGCTTTTAGAATTGGACTTGATGTACTGAGGAGGAGAAAATGCAATGACACAGAAGCGCAGTAAAATTATTATGGCTATCCTGATTTTCTTATTAGCAATAAGCTTAATAGGGGTTTTGATATTCTGGCTTCCTGAGGTAAGTGTAGAATGGGCAAGGATAATTATTGATAATCCGATAACACGAGAAATATGTCATATATTTTGGAGTTTCATACCATCTTTAATATGTATACCAATCGCATTTGCAAATATTGTATGTGCTGTTAAAGGTTTGCGTTTGGTGTATAAAGAAAAAACATCAACATTCAAACGCCTTATTGGTTATTGGATCTATGCAATTATTTCATCAGGAGCACTTGTTGTGCATTGGCTCACATTTGTTTATGTTGTTGAATGTACTATCGCAGGGTGAATAATATCATATTTTTAAATCACTAAGGAGGAGAAAATGCAATGAAACAGAAAACTAATATTAAGAAAATTATAAAATCCCCCATATTTATTTTCATTACTATTGTCATGCTTCCCTTTTTAATATTTGGAATATTTTTGTTAGCTGTCCCCATCAGTCGCCCAAATGAATATGTTCGTGACTATGTTTTAAGAGAGATTCCAATGGGAACAAGCTGGGATAATGCAATTGAAATCATTGCTGAAAATAAATGGTATATAAGCGAAAGCAGAACCGAACAAGGGCTGCGCATATATCCGAACGGAAGCGCTTATTTTGCAAATGCCAATGAAATGCTTAATGGTCCGGAAAATGTTAAAGATCGAATCGTTGGAACAAAAGCGATGTTTGTCGAATTAGGTGAATTTTACGGACCAACGCATACGGCTGTTTTTGCATGGTTAGCATTCGATGAAAACGACGGACTTGTTGAAGCAGTAATACGGAGAGATATTGATTCACTTTAGAAATTGTATTTTCTGAATATATTTTGTAAAAAACACTTGAAGCTGTTCAATGATAAACAGTAAAAGGAGGAAATATTATGGCGTTCATGGGTATGGTATTCGCAGCCGCTTTTGTTATTATATTTATAATTCACATCTCTTTGATGACGCTGTTTTTCATTCTGGCGATAGTACTTAAAATTGTGGGAAAGGTGAAAGACAGCAAAAAAATGAAAAAAGCCGGAACTGTATTTCTTGTGCTGGGAATACTGTTTGCCGCGCCTATTATCGCATTTGCACTGTATTTTGCATTCCAGTCGATTTTCTGGGCAGTGACCGATCCGGACGGGAGTACAAAATATGTGCTCACACAGGACGTTGCAGCAATGAAGTCCTATGCCGAAAACCCCGATGAGGACTCTGTCAAAGCGCTTGACGAGCTTCTCGATAAAGACAGCCGTCTTGTTTTCTGGCACGATAACAACTATTACAGCGTTCTGGACATCGGACTCCAGGTTGGAAGCGCAGATGTAGTAAGAGTTGCCTTAGAGCATGGTGCAATATTTGACAATCCCGAAAGATACGACCATATGTCTTATGTGTCCACCAGCATGGATTATTATCTTAACATCTGTATCGACCGCAGCATTACCGGGGACGATATTGAAATCGCAAAAATGATGTTTGAAAATAATGCTTCAATGAAATTAAAAAGACCCCGGGATTATTTTTCAAATGTGTTCGGGAAAGCGGTCTGGGCAGTTCTTTACAACGATGATGCGGTGACAGACACAGAACTTGAATTTATCCGGGTGTTTATTGACAACGGATACTCCTCGGATGCAGATTTCCTGCTGTTGGAGGACGTCCCAAGCAATAATCATTTCACTCAGGAATACTATGACCATGCAGACAGCATAGCGGGAACAAAAAATTATGACCGGATCATGGCTATCATAAGCAAATAACTTTAATTTATTATGATATAAGAAAGAAGCAATAAAATCGAAGTTTTTTCGAGGTAAATGAAATGAATATGAAAAAGTTGAATATAGAAGTATTGCTGTGGACTAATTTGGTTCTGATACTTTCCTTTTTATGTTATTTTCCTATGTTTTTGGAACAAAAAGGTATTCATATCTTTCGCATAGGATCATATCTGAAATACTTATTTGTTACTATACCAGCTTTAATATCAATATTTTTTAATTTGAAACACAAACACTTAAAAAAATGGTTTTATACTTTATTTTCAGAAAAAGTAAAATTTCAAGCAATAATTAGTTGTATTATATTAGGGAGCATTGGATTGTCTTTTTCAATTATATATTGCTTGATTATAGGTGAAAATGATCTGTTTAAAAGCAATTATCCCTCCGTATTAGCTGTTGTCATTAATTGTTCCTATTTATTTTTTACAGCCTTGATAGAAGAAATAGCATGGAGAGGATTTCTATTGAATAAAATATCTGCTGAAAAAGGGAAAAAAATCGCTCTGGTATATGTTGGAGTTGTATGGGCGATTTGGCATATTCCTATGTGGGCAATCAGAAATTCATTGGAATTCAGAGAAATACTTATTTATTTTATATTGACAATTTTAATTTCATTTATTTTAGGGATGCTATTTTATAAATATAAAAATATATTAATAGTTTCATTATCACATATGATATTTAATACTTGTTTTATAACACCCGTAAAATATAATTGTATTTTATTGGGGTGCATACTCATTTTATCAATTCTCATTTCCAATAAAAAGGGGGTAATAATATAATGATAATTTTCCCCGCTTGACAGACACCAAAAATTTCTGATATAATTAATTGCAGTAATGATACATAAGAAAGAAGCAATAAACATGAACACCCCCATTTACGATTTCCTTCAAAAATACAGTGAAAGCGGCACTGTCAGAGCCCATATGCCGGGACATAAAGGAAAAAGTCCTTTTGACGACTGCGGCTTCGGGGACGCTTTCGGATACGACATCACCGAGATAAAAGGGGCAGACTCCCTTTTTGAAGCGGACGGTATCATAGCCGAAAGCGAAAAAAACGCCTCCGTTCTTTTCGGGACGGCAGCCACCTTTTTTTCAGCAGGCGGCTCCACACTCTGCATCCAGACCATGCTTGCAGCGGTGTGCAACACAGGAGGGGCTGTCATCTGCGGACGTAACTCCCACCGCTCGGTGATAAACGCCTGTGTGCTCCTTGACCTTGAGCCATGCTGGATATATCCGGACTATCAGGACGGCTCCGCAGTCTCAGGAAAAATAACTGCGGAAGCGGTCAGGGAGGCTATTAAGGAGTACGCAGAAAAAAAGCCCTCCTGCGTTTTTATGACCTCCCCCGACTATCTTGGACAGGTCGCCGACATAAAAGCAATCGCAGAGGTCTGCCATGACGCAGGGCTCCCCCTGCTTGTTGACAACGCTCATGGGGCGTATCTTGCATTTCTTGAAAAGTCCCTACACCCGATTGCTCTCGGTGCGGATATGTGCTGTGACTCCGCTCACAAGACCCTCCCCGTCCTGACCGGAGGTGCCTATCTCCACATGGGAAACGAAAAATACATAGGGGACGCAAAGCGGTGTATGGCTCTGTTCGGAAGCACCAGTCCCAGCTATCTTATCATGGCAAGCATGGACTTATGCAATAAATATCTTGCCGAGGACTTTCAGGCTCGTCTGAAAAAGACTATAGACGCTCTGGATGGTATGAAGGAACGTCTGAGTCCGGTGTATACAATATGTCCGTCCGAACCCCTTAAGCTTTCAATATACGCCCTCCCCTGCGGTCTTACCGGATACGAGCTTGCTGACCGGCTCCGTGAGAATGGCACCGAGCCTGAATATGCGGACGGAACTCACGTTGTCATGATGTTCTCCCCCGCTGGCACAGAAGAAGACCTCGCCAGGACGGAGACCGCTCTCCAAAGCGTCCGTATGCCAAGGATTTTTTTGGAGCCTCCTCTGTTTGAACCGTCCCGACCCGAACGGGCAATGTCCCCCAGAAAGGCTTTTTTTGCGGAGAAAGAGAGTGTCCCCATAGAAAAGTCTGTGGGACGGGTCGCTGCGGAGTCGGTGACAGTATGCCCTCCCTGCGTGCCTGCAGTGGCGTCCGGAGAAGTAATTGATGAAAATGTCGTTAAAATTTTAAAAATGTATAGCATTTTTTCTGTAAATGTGGTAAAATGAATATAGCGACCTTTAAGCGGAGGTTTTCCCCCGCAATAACACATAAGGAGATCTATTATGAAGCTCATTTATGCTATTATCAATAATGACGACAGCCATGACGTTTCCTCGGCGCTTACCAAGGCAGGATTTTTCACCACAAAGCTTGCCTCTACAGGCGGATTTCTCATGTCCGGAAATACCACATTTATGATCTGCGCCGACGATGAAAACGTAGACGAAATAATCGAAATAATCAAGGAGCGTTCCCGCAGAAGAAAGCAGTTCATGCCCGCTGCAAATATCGGCAGCGAGATGCAGACAGCAGGCTACCCGGTGGAGGTAGTGGTAGGCGGCGCGACTATATTTGTCACCGACGTGGAGCGGTTTGAAAAGGTATGAAGCTGTATTCAAAGGACTCCCCTGCTGCTTCGGTAGAAGCAATGAAGCGGACAGGACGATTTGCCCGCAGCATACTTCTCACAGGAGAACGGGGAGCCGGAAAAAAATTCTTCGCCGACTACATCGCCATGACCCTGCTCTGTGAGACTGGAAATGCCTGCGGAGAGTGCTATCACTGCAAGCGAATACTGTCAGGTACCCACCCGGACGTTATAAAGCCCGAAAAGACCGGCAAAAGAATGCTCTACAACAGGGAGACTATCCGCGAAGTGTGTACGAATGCATATGTTGCTCCAAACGACTGCGACGCTAAGATATACATTTTCACCGACTGCGAAAGCATCGAGGAAGCCACCCAGAATCTTATGCTGAAGCTCATCGAGGAGCCTCCCGAAAGCGTGTATTTCATTTTCACCGCCGTAAACAGAGGAGTGTTCCTGCCCACCATACTGTCAAGGGTCATCACCATCGGTATACCCGAATGCTCCGAAGATGACTGCAAAGCAGCTCTTGCGGACACAGGAAACTACACTCCCGAACAGATAGAGGACGCAGTAAAGCATTTTCACGGAAACATAGGGAGCTGTATGGAATATCTTGCAGGTGGAGAAGCAGCGGAAAACGTCCTCCACTGCAAAAACATGATAAAAGCAATAACGGACAGGGACGAATACGGACTTCTTACCGCTCTGAACGGCATAGGCGAGGACAGAGGCAGGGTAAGCCGTGTCTTTGAGCTTGCCGACAAGGTGGTGCGGGACGCCTGCATGATAAGGCTGGGCACATCAAGACTCATCGGCTGCGATCCCGAGGGAGCGGAAAGGCTCTCCCGCTTCATCAGCAGGAGCAGAGCGGACACTATCCATGAAGCTCTGAACCGGACTATAGCCCGCTGTGCAGGGACTATCAATGTAACGCCTGAGCTGTCCGCATTCGCAGCAGCTGTAAATTGACGGGCAGAAAAATGTCTGCCCGGTAAACAATAGAAAGGATCTGAATATGACAGAAATAATCGGAGTGCGCTTTAAAAGCGCAGGAAAGGTCTACTATTTCTCCCCCAAGGGAATAAAGCTTGACGAGGGCACACTTGTTATCGTTGAGACTGCCCGGGGCGTGGAATGCGGAGAGGTAGTGATGCCCAACAAAATGGTGGAGGACGAAAAAATAACCGCCCCCCTGAAGCCAATAATCCGTCCTGTGAACAAGCAGGATATGAAGACACTTGAACAGAACAAGGTCAAGGAAGAAAACGCCTTTAAGATATGTCAGGAAAAAATTCTCGCCCACAAGCTGAATATGAAGCTGGTGGACGTTGAAAGCACCTTTGACAATAACAAGCTGCTGTTTTATTTCACAGCAGAGACCCGTGTGGACTTCCGTGAGCTGGTAAAGGATCTTGCTTCGGTGTTCCGCACACGTATCGAGCTTCGGCAGATAGGCGTCAGGGACGAGTCAAAAATTCTCGGAGGTCTGGGCATATGCGGACGGGAGTTCTGCTGCAAGGGCTTCCTTGGAGAGTTCCAGCCCGTGTCGATAAAAATGGCAAAGGAGCAGGGACTATCCCTTAACCCCACCAAAATTTCCGGTACCTGCGGCAGACTGATGTGCTGTCTCAAATACGAGCAGGATTCCTATGAGTATCTTATGAAAAACTCTCCCAAGGTGGGAGCCTATGTAAAAGCCCCCAATTTCAACGGCTATGTTGAGGAGGTCAACCTGCTCACAGGAAAGCTTAAGGTCAAGCCCGAGAAGTCCGATGATCCGGCTGTTACTCTGGACAAAAGCGAGGTCACCATCATCAAGGACGGAAAAATAAGGATCGACAAGGAGGAGCTTAAGGCTCTTAAAGAACTGGAAGATAAGTAATGCACATGAATATAAATTATGAAAGGACTGTTTAATATGAAAAATCTGAGACTGGTTTGCTTTATCGTTTCTATCGCATCTGCGGTGATCGCTCTTATCGCGCTGATACTCAGCATAGTTGCTCTTGTAAAAAGCTGCACAGGCAGAAATGTCACCACCGATGAATACAACTATTTCGGTGATGATGACGGCAATGATGGCGAAAGCATAGGCAGCGACACTTTAGCCTTTTAAGCGGGGAAGCCCCCGCGGGCAGAACGCTGCAAGCTGTTTCCGTAACGGATAAAATGCGGCACGGAAATATATTTATTATAAAGGAGGTTAATAACTATGGCAAGAAATACAGACGGCGTCGTTATTGACGCAGGCGGCGGAAAGATACAGAAGACCCTTATAGCAGTGGTGGTCATTCTGATACTTGTGGTGATAGCCCTCAATTCCTTTACTACCGTATCGGCAGGACATTCGGGAGTTGTTACCACATTCGGCAAGGTTTCCGAAAACGTTCTGCAGGAGGGTCTCCATTTCAAAATACCCTTTGTTCAGCGTATCGTACTTATCGACAACAGGGTACAAAAAGCGGAGGTCTCCAACGCATCATCCGCATCAAAGGACCTCCAGACCGTTACATCAACTATCGTTGTAAACTACAAGGTACTTAATTCATATTCAGCCAGCGTATATAAAAATATCGGCATGGACTATGAGTCCGTCATCATCACCCCTGCTGTTATCGAGTGTGTCAAGGCTGTCACCGCAAAGTTTACCGCTGAGGAGCTTATAACCAACCGTCAGAGCGTCAGTGACCAGATGATGGATCTCCTCCGGGCAAAAATAAGCGATTACGGCATCGACATCCAGATATTCAACATCACCGGCTTTGAATTTACCGCCGAGTACAACGCCGCTATCGAAGCAAAGCAGACCGCCCAGCAGAACGCTCTGAAAGCGGAGCAGGACTTACAGCGTATCCGGGTAGAGGCAGAGCAGACCGTGGCAAAAGCGGAAGCGGAGGCAGAGGCATACAGACTGAAATCCGAGCAGCTCACTCCCGAGATCATCATCAGCAACTACATTGAAAAATGGGACGGCAAGCTCCCCACTGTTGTATCCGGCGAGGACGGCACTATGATGATAGACCTTACCTCCCTGCTTGGTCAGGTTGGAAACAAGACCTCCTCCGGCAGCAGCACAGGATATTCCGGCTACACCCCAAGTGTCAGCAGCAATACAGCAACAGATGATATCGGTGCGGCTGAAAATGAATAATTATATGAGTTTAAGTATTTTCTTTGGTACTGGTGATTCGAAAGTAATTTCCCTGCCGTTAAAGGGATGAACAATAACAAGCTTATTGGCGTGAAGACAAAGCCTGTGCGCGGGATTCGTCTTTGCGCCGTATTTTTTGTCCCCCGCTATGGGACAGCCAAGACTGCTCATATGCACACGTATCTGATTTTTTCTTCCCGTTTCGATGTTTATATCCACAAGAGCGTAAGTGTCGTTTTTCTTTAGCACCCTGTAGTTTGTCACCGCTCTTTTGCCCTCCCCTTTTGACGCTATGTAGACAAGATGGGTCTCCGTTTCCCGGAGCATATTTTCGATGCGTCCCTGCTCGGGAGAGGGTATCCCCTCTGTTACAGCCACATAGCTGCGGAGCTTTGCAGACGAGTCCCAGTTATCCTGCAGAGCGTCCCTGATCTCCCTGTTTTTTGCAAACACAAGCACTCCCGAGGTGTCCCTGTCAAGACGGTGGAGAATGTATATCCTGCCGTGAAGATAGTCCGCTGCAAGACGATAGGCGGTCTCCTCCCGCTCCTTTTCTGTGGCTATGGACAGCATCCCCGCAGGCTTGTTTATGGCGAGAAAATCCCTGTCCTCGTAGATGATGTCCAGAAAGGGACTTTTATTCTTCTCATACTTGGGAGTATATGTACCGACCCTGACCTGCTGTCCTGCTTTTACGAGGTAATTAAATTTTGTGACGGTCCTGCCGTCCACCGAAACAAGACCGTGCTCCAGCTCGGATTTTACCTTCCCTCTTGGCTTTGAGGGCTGGTTTTCGATAAGCAGCTCCAGCAGTCCGCCGGGAGACTTCGCAGTAAATAAAATTTCCTTTTTAGCCATAAATACCCTCCGTAAATGAATAAAAAATCAGAAGCAAGAAGCAGGAAACGCAGTTTCTTGCTTCTTAACTTCCGAACCAGCTGTCTGTTAGCCTCTTGCTGTTATTCTCTCGTTTTTAAACAGCAGAGTGATGCACCAGATCGCAGAGAGAGCTACAAGGGTGTAGACGATTCTGCTGAGTATGGCGCCTGTTCCGCCGAACAGCCATGCCACAAGGTCAAAGCTGAAAATGCCGACCAGACCCCAATTAAGTCCTCCGATGATAAGAAGCGTAAGAGCTATTTTATCAAACATTTTTCATCATCCTTTCTGATTTCGGAAGATAAACTTCCGCCTATATTATTTGTATGAATGATGATTTTATGCGGCAGGTCAGAGCACTCTTCTTTGTAAAATTATTCCGGAAAATCAAAATTTGCAGTGACTGCAGTCGTGGTGACAATGTTATCATCCTCCAGATCAAGACGCAGCCACTCGGGGACCGCCTTTATAAAGCCTTCGTCCAGCACGAAAAGTCCGTTTTCGTTATATGAGCCTGAAACCGTCACAAGATCAGCTATCCTGTCAGTGCTTTCCGCAGTATATTTCATAGCGTCGGAGAGCTCCTTGTAATCGTAAGCCGTAAAATTTGTCTCCACAGGGGAATTTATGACCTGACTGAAATAATCGTCTATATTATTTGAAAATCCGCTTACAATATTTTTATTGATAAGATCAAGAAAAGCTATGCCCATCATTTTCGCCCGATATTCCTCTCCGGAATTATAAGCGGGGAAGGTGATGATCTTTCTCAGAGTGTTGTGATCCAGGTAAACGTCCCCTTCCCTGATTATCGTTTCCTCTCCTGTGTCAGGATCGGTATAGATAAGATTATAGGGCACTGAAAAATCCACCCCGCCGAAAATATTTACAAGAGCGGCAAAGCTTTCATTATTGAGCTTAAGGTAATAGTCCACCTTGATATCCATTGCGGACTCTACTGCCTGTACTGCTTTTGCGGAGCCTCCCGTGCGGTAAAATTCGTAGATGCTGTTTTCTGTGCCGTCCGGACTTGCATAGGTGTCAGCAGGGATAGGCATAAGCACCAACTGACTCTCCGACGCGACCATCCGCACCAGCATGAAGCAGGTACCTGTCATTTTTTTCTGGGAATCGAAAATAAACAGTGTAGTCTTATTGTCATTTACCGTAGGGACATAGCCGCTTCCGCTTCCCATCTGTTCAAGCTCTACAGAAGGGGTCTTATTTGTATCGGGATTCATTATATCCCCTAAAAGAAATACGCATAACCCGCCTATTAAAAGCAGTGTCACACAAATCGTGATAAAATATGTAAGAGCAATTTTGGTGCTTTTTTTTGCCATAACAAATGATCCTTTCTTAGTTCCTGTAATGGGCTCCTCCCGGTCTGACTGCTGTCAGAATACGATCTTGGGCTCATACTCCTCTGCTGCAGCGATTATCTGTTTATCGATCTTTCCCACATCAATGACCTTTGTGATTATCCCTTTTTTCTTAGCGTAACGTATGGTGGCTCCCGTACCGCTTTTGTAGTCGGATACCATTGCAATAAGCTTTCCCGAACGGTCTACCATATATTCATTTCTTTTGGGAAGGCACCATTTTGTGTATTCGTCGCTGACATAATATACCTCATCGGCATACAGCATGATATTTCCGAGAATAAATTTATCAGACCCGTAAAAATTACTTCCGTGACCCTTATAAGGAACAGCCGCCACCAACTTTATATCCTTGCCCTGAGCCTTCAGCTTTAGTATGATATCCCCTGCCCAGAGATCCACACCCCTTGCAAGACCCGTCACAAAGGTATCGTATCCGTCATCTATACAGTCAATTATCTCTTTATATAACAGACTTTTCAATACCTTCACGATCTGTTCCCGTTCTCTGCCGCCGCCCGGGAGCTTCTCGGGACGGTGCCCCGAAAAGCACACCGTTCTGCTTTTTTCTGATTCGCTGTACATATTAAACTCCTGCCTCAGCTTTGCAATCTCCGACTACTGTAAAGTCCACCTGTCCCGAGCCCGGATTTGCTCCCGAGCATATCACCTTTATTGTGTTTCCCACCTGATAAACAGGCTTTCCGGATTTTGTAAGAGTGAACCTGCCGTCATAGTCATAGGGTCCGTTTGCAAGAGTGTCCGTCCGCACAAGCCCCTGCACTGTATTGGGCAGCTCCACAAAGAAGCCGAACTCCTGAACGGAAACTATCATGCCCTCAAATTCTTCGCCGATATGTCCGTGCATATACTCGGCAATGTAGCAGTCATCGCAGTCCCGCTCCACTCGCATTGCAATAAGCTCTCTTTCGGAGGACTGAGCGGAGGCTTCCGCCGCAAATGCCGCATACCGCTTCTGCAGATATTCGGGAGTCTGCTTGTTGTAGCAAAGATCGGTAAGGATGCGGTGTATCGCCAGATCGGGGTACCGTCTTATGGGAGAGGTAAAATGAGCGTAGTCCTCCAGCACCAGACCGAAGTGTCCCAGCGGCTCGTCCGAATATTTCGCCTTTGCCATGGAGCGCAGCACCATGTTGTTCACCACAGGAGCAAGAGGCATATCCGCAGTCTTTTCAAGTATCTCCGCCAGATGCTTCGGCTTTACATTGGTAAACTGAGGAACAGCTACTCCCATGCGGGAAACGATGTCCACCAGCTCCCGTACCTTTTCGGGGGAGGGGTCTTCATGGACACGGTACACAAAGGGAACGAGATTTTCCCTTGCCAGTCTTGCTGCCGCAGTATTTGCCATAAGCATGAATTCCTCGATAATAAGCTCGCTTCTGCCCCGGTCACGCTTAATCACATCGGTGCAGACATCGTTCTCGTCAATAATAAGCTTTGCCTCGGAGGTCTCAAGCTGGGGGGCTCCGCGTCTGAGCTTGTTTGCGGTAAGTATCGCCGCAAGCTCGTCCATAAGCAGGATGGTGTCGATAAGCCCCTCATATTTTTCGGACAGGGTGCCTGAGATCTTCTCCCCTCTTTTAACGCAGTCAAGTATGGTGTTCAGCTCGCTGTACACGCCCTTGACCCGTGAGCATATCACCGACTTGCTGAATTTGTAGGAGACCAGTCTGCCATCGGTGTCAAGCTTCATAAGGCAGGAAAAAGCAAGCCTGTCCTCCTTCGGATTCAGGGAGCATATGCCGTTGGAAAGCTCCTTGGGAAGCATGGGGACTACCTTGTTTGCATAGTAGATGGAGGTGCCCCTCTCCATTGCGTTTTTATCAAGCTCCGAGCCCGATTTTACATAGTAGGACACGTCCGCGATATGGACTCCCAGCTCCCAGCCGCTTTCTGTTTTTGACACGGACACCGCATCGTCGATATCCTTTGTATCGGCACCGTCAATAGTGAATATGACGCTGTCCCGCAGGTCAAGACGCTTGTAGGTCTCCTCTTCCGGGATGCCCCTTTGTTCAGCCTGACGGGCTTCCTTCAGCACCTCTGCAGGGAAATCCGTTTCCACGCCGTTTGTATACAGTATAGCCTCTGCGCTGACGGAGGCTTTTCTGCTGTCTCCGAATGTGCTTATTATCCTGACCCTGTGCTCCGAGTGCCTTTCTCCCCTGCGGCTTATGCCGGCCAGCACCTTGTCTCCCACACGGACAGGGACGCTAAGCTCGGAAACTATCATAAGCTCCTTTGAAAGAGTGTCAGGACGGACACAGACAGTTTTGCCGTCCTTTTCAACAGTGCCGGTAAACTCGGAGAAGCCCTCCTTGACTACCTCCACCACCTCGCCCTCGGGAAGCTCACCTCTCTGGGGAAGAAGCCTTGCCATGACTATATCTCCGGGCATTGAACCCATGAGAAATTTTCCGGGAACGAAAATTTCAGTGCCCTCCTCGTCCTCGATAAATCCGAAGGTCTTGTTTATCCTTGCGACCTTAGCGCGGAAAACACCCGCAGCATCACAAAGCATAAGACCGGTCTTGTTTTCCGTAATGACCCCATCCAGCTTAAGCTCTGTCACTGCTCCCGCAAAAGCCGCTGCACTGGGCTTTCTGCCCTTGCAGCCTGCGTAAAGCTTACGGTAGGGTATAGCGCGTCCTCCTGCCTGATTCAGCTGTGAACGTATCCTTTTTTTGTAGATCTCCTTCAATTCTGCCATATTGACCTCCGAAAAACTCAAAACACTAATATTAAAAAACGTCCCGTGCGGTCAGCACGGGACGCATATGCGGTATTGCCTTAAGGATGACCGCCCAAAAATCTACTTAGCCGGCATTGACCTTGCTCATAATAGATGGTATTACATTGACCGCAACAGTAACAACGAAAAATACAACAGTCAGCAGCTTTGTAAGCCTTGCCAGAGCCTGCTCCCGTGAGCTGCTTACATTGCCCTTGCTGAAGAAGTTATCGGACTGTCCTGAAAGAGCAGAGCTCATATCCTGCTGCTTCTGTTCCTGCATCATAGTAATGATGATAAGCAGTACGCTGCTGATGATCATAAGGATACCGCCTATGATCTGGATCACACCAAATTCCATTTTCTGCACCTCCATAAGAAAAAATACATTATCTAATATAGTATATCATATCTTTTTTCAAAAAGCAAGTGTTTTTTCAAACTTTTTATACTTTTCTTTTGACTATTTTCTCATAAAGAGCAGACCGAATGTACCGGGTCCGCAGTTAGTCGCCACTGCAGGCGATACCTTCTGACAGATGATCTTCTGAAAATTTACCTTGCTTCTTACCTGCTCTATGATATTTTCAAGCTCATGCCGCGACAGCCCTGCATAGGTGATGAACAATACTCTTGTGTCTATCTCTCCCATGACCTTTAACGCAGACGCAATATATTTTTTCCGTGCGATCTCCTCTGTGCCGATCCTGACAGCGCCTATTCCCATACGGCTGTTTTTCATAACGATGACAGGATGAAGCATAATAGCCTCACATAACGCGCTGACATTCTGGGAAAGTCTTCCCGAACGCGCCAGATATTCCGTACTGCCCATAACAAAGCTGGTCCTGATACGGTGTTTCATAGCTTCCATTTCATGAATGATCTCTTCAACGCTCATGCCTGAAGCAGCGCACTCGGAAGCATACATTGACATTATTCCCATGCTGCTGGATAAATGTCCTGAATCTATTACTGTAACGTTGTCAAAAGCCTTGGCAGCCTCCGAAGCGTGTTCATAACCTTTGCTGACACCCTTTGACATAGAAATATGGATTATAAACTGAGCTTTTGTAAGCTGCTCTGCAAAAAATTCCTCATAGTCAGATACTGAAGGCTCCTCGGATCTTGCATTTTTTCCCATCTCGCTCATATAGGAGATGATGCTGTCCGATTCTGTTTCAATACCGTCCAGGAAATTTCCCTTTTCTGTAGCAACATGATAGGGTATAACAGCCACCTGATACTTGTCCAGAAACTCCTCCGGAAGATCGCATACGCTCTCTGTAGAGATCATTATGGTCATCTTCCTGTTATATGTAAGAACGGGAGTTTCAATAACGCCTACAGAAGTTTCATCTCCCACCAGGGTAACGATATTTTTCGGGAGGTGTCTGAGCAGCTCTGCCTCTAATTGGGAATGGACTACCGGTTTCAGCAGATAGCCGTCAAAGCCTTCTCTTTTATAAAGCTCCTTGTATTCTCCTCCTGCATTGGCTGTCAGAACGACCACAGGCGTGTTCTGATTAAGACCTCCTGTCTGTGAACGGATAGCGTGCAGACATTCAATGCCGTCCATACCCGGCATGAGATGATCCATCAATATCACATCATACCGGAACTCCACTGTCTTTTTAAGACACTCCTCACCGCTTTTTACCGTCTCGACCTGTGCCTTGGTATCCTTCAGGAGCTTTTCTTCCACCATCAGATTGGCTTCGTTGTCATCAACTATCAGAATCTGCGCCTTGGGAGCCTCAAAGCTTTGCTTGTAATGCTCCTTTGTGCGGGTCATACGCCTGGACTCAAGATCAAAGGTACCTAACTTTTCATCATCTGCGATCTTCTGCGGCAAGGTGATAACAAATGTAGAGCCCTTTGTGTATACGCTGTTTACAGCGATATTTCCGTCCATCAGATCAAGGAGCTGCTTCACTATAGCAAGTCCCAGACCTGTTCCTTCGATATGACGGTTATTTTCCACATCCGCTCTTTTGAAAGCACTGAACAGATGCTCCATGCTCTCCTTTTTGATACCCATGCCTGTATCCGTTATGGAGTAGGATATCTCAGCGATACCCTGTCCGAGTATATCGCTCTGTATCGACAGAGTAACAGAGCCTGAACTGGTGTATTTTACCGCGTTGTTCAGCACATTTATAAGTATCTGCTTGATACGCACCTCGTCTCCTATCAGCTTGGCAGGAACAGACTTGTCCACGTCAATATGGAATTCAAGACCCTTTTCCTTTGCCCGTACCCATATCATATTGACTATATCTGACAGCATATCTCCCACATTATAGGTAACAGGCACGATCTCCATCTTTCCCGATTCTATCTTTGACATATCCAGAAAGTCGTTGATAAGGGACAGCAGCATCTTGCTTGCGCCCTGGACAACAAGAGCATCCTTCGCCACCTCATCTGACAGACACTCTCTCAGTATCATCTCATTCAGACCGATGATGGTATTGATAGGCGTCCTTATCTCATGGCTCATACTGGAAAAGAAACGGTTCTGCGCCCGGTTGAGCTCTTCGATCTCCTGCTTACGCTTTTTAGCGATGGCATTTTCCGAGCGGAACATCCCATTCTGGAAAATTATCATACAGCACACTAATGCCGCCACGATAAAAAGTGACACCGCAGAATCTATATGAGCCGTCTGCTCGCTATGGGGAATAATTACGCTCGGATGCATATATCCGATATAATAGCACGCTGCGTCGACAACAAAGCCGCAGCCCAGAAGTACATATTTTGCTTTTCCTTCAACTACAAGACATACGTAGAACAATCCGAACAGGAGCCATATGGGTGCCCCTCCGTAAATTCCTCCGGATGAGATAAATATGAACGGCAGCACTGCAAAAATGACAAGGACCGCTATTACAATTGCACCGACCTGTGTCTTATGAAAGTGGACAGAACAGTAAAATATGCTCAGAAAGACAATGAATGCAGCAACCATAACAGCAATGTTCAGCATATCTTCCCCTATTACGATACTGTCCAGTATGCCTAAGACCAGTCCGCAGAGACCTACCATTACCAGAAGCCGGAACAGCCGCTCCTGCAAATCAAGATTTCGGTCCCATATCGACTGTACCAGCTTTTTCAGATTCTTCACCATTATATCTCACCGCCTTTAATTCTGCCAATTATAGCTTCTACCTTATCAGCAGCTGCACCAAGTTCAAAATCCTCTATGTCGCTTCCCACATCCTTCAGAAGACCGCCAACCTGTTTACCGTTATAAACAAGCTTGCTGATGTCTGTCAGAAGGGACTCTGCCCTGTCCGATTCAAATGTATCCAGACTGCTCTTTAAATCATACAGACAATCTGTAAGCTCCTCTGCGGATACCTCAGCACCTGACACAGCACCGCTGTCCTGAGCATCTTCCTCCTTAACATCTGGCGTCCCGAGACCCAGCACATCCGAAATGTCCTGTACCGTTTCACGGTATTTTTCCATCACATCCTCATGGTTGTTTCCGATATAAGCTGCGTCCTCATTTTTTGCAGCGTCCTCCAGAGCTTTTGCCATTTCCGACAGCGTGTCTGCGCCGATCATTTTAGCCGAGCTTTTCAGAGCGTGTACCATGATCTGATAATCCTTTATCTTATCATCCTCAAACGCCGCTTTTATGTCTGTTATTTTCTTTTCCGCACTCTTTACAAACTGAGCAAGCAGCTCCTCGTAAAATGCAGCGTCATTACGGCAGTACTGTAATCCTGCACTTGTATGTATGTCTTTTTCCTCCAGACGTGACAATATATCATTGCCGGTCTTATTTTCCGGAACGTTCTCAGAAGGCACCTCCTGCTCAGGCTCCTCTTCCTTTACAGGATCTGCAGGCGGCACCGCTGTATCATCATCAATATACATCAGCATAGAGTCGGGCAGCACTTTTTTCAGAAGACGTTTCAGCTCCAGCTCCTCGATAGGCTTGGAGATAAACTCATTGAAGCCCTCCTGCAGGAACATTTCTCTTGCTCCGCTTACAACATTGGCGGTAAAAGCGATCATTATGTGGTTTCTTCCTGTGTCCAGCATTGTCTTGCGGATCTTGCCAAGAGCCTCGATACCATCCATTCCCGGCATCATATGATCTAAGAATATCAGGTCAAATTCTTCCTTCTTGCATATATCAATTGCCTCAGGACCGCTTCCTGCTAATTTTACATTCATCTGATATGACCTGAAGATACCCTCTGCCACCATGAGATTCATGGGCTCATCGTCAACCACAAGAGCCTTGACTCCCGGACAGATAAAATTACGTTCCACAGACATATCATAGCTCTGCGGTCCCCTGGAATTAAGAACATTAACGATAGCCAGACCGTAATAGGGTCTTCTGATAAACTTTATCCTGCGGTTATCGGTGGGCTTTGCTTCATCATATGTTGTCACCATAACGTCCACCGACTCGTCTATGCTGTCGATAAATGCAGGATCCTCATTATATTCTTCCACACCAACAAACAGGTGGGTCAGCCTGTACACAGACACCAACCTTTTAAGATCCTCCATATTAAATACTCTGTGCATCGTCACACCAAGACCGTGCACGATATGAGAGATCATCCTGCTGAAATAATCTCTCACCTCAGGATGTTCAAATTTTTCCACCCTTATATAGACCGCCACGCACAGTGAATCCGGATCCTCCAGTGCCATGCAGGGCTCCGGGTCTATGACCTTCTGGGGTATGCTGACAGATACCGTAGTACCCTTTCCCTCTGTACTCTCTATCTGCATGAATCCGCCCATAGCAGTTACCATGCCGTGTACTATGGGGATGCCAAGTCCAAGACCTCCGTATGTACGGCTTCTTCCCCCGTCAGACTGGAAAAATTTATCCCTGATCTTTCCAAGCACTTCCTCTGTGATGCCCACGCCTGTATCGCTTATCTTGATACACAGATTCACACCGTATTCTTTATGCAGAGTATACACTCTGATATAAGCTCCGCCTGTTTTTGTAAACTTCACCGCATTATCTATCAGGTGTTTAAGTATCTTCTTGATCTTTCTTCCATCTCCGAAAAGAACAGCAGGTATTTTGTAGTCGATATCGTATACCATATCAATATGGTTTCCTTTTTTTACCTTTCTTGTTCTTAACATTCTTGTTCTTGCTTCAGTTATGATATCGTTGATAATGGAGGTCATCATATAATTCTCTTCACTGATGATGATGCTTCCTGCCTCCACCTCCGTATAGTCCAGTATATCCTCTATCTGATTGAAAAGTCTTTCGCCTGCCCTCTGTATCGAAAGCAGGTCTTCCTTTTTCTTCATATCCTCCTCATGTTTCAGCATCACGGCAGTGATACCCGTAACCGCATTTATAGGTGTACGCAGCTCATGGGACGCATTTGCCATAAAATCTTCTGTTCTCTGATTATAATCTTCCAGTTCCTTTATCTTATCCGCCGTCTTTTTTCTGTTTTTACGGCGCATACTTATTATCATTTCCGAGAGACGCTCCGCCATAAAAACGATCACCAGGTTAAAAATGATCCTTATTATTGCAGCCGGTGATGAAAATTCCTCAGATCTGTTATATACAAATACAAAGTCATAGCACATGGTGGCGTAATAGGTGACAGCACAGATCCTTATATAACTGTTTTTTTCCATAACAGTATACAGCAGCATATACATCACCGTCACAGGAGCCAGAGCATACATACTGGTATCATGTATCCCATAGAAAAAGAATGTCAGAATAGAAAGGACCGTATATATCCAAAGCCTTGCAGTTTCAGAAAGCGCATCTCTGATATGCAGTATCCAGCTCATAACGATACCAACGATCAGAAGCAGTATAGCTCCGGTTTCCTGCCATCCAAGGATAAAAGCACCCACAATAACTGCTATCGTAAATACAGAGTAGCTGATCAGCGTCATAAGATGTATTGTTTTTGTATTCTCCTGTTCATACATATACATACTTAATAAATTATGCTCCCATAGGGAGCATTCTCCTTTCTTTTTACTTTTCTCTCATATTGTAATCCACATCTTCATCTATCATGGACAACATAATATCTGCAAATGCCGGGTCAAACTGGACGCCTCTTCCTTTTTCCACCTCGGAACGGACTACATCCTGAGGCAGATTGTCACGGTAGCTTCTCTTGGAGGTCATAGCGTCATAAGCGTCGGCAACGGAAATGATACGGGCCTCCGTAGGTATCTCCTCTCCTGTAATGCCGTCAGGATATCCCCTGCCGTCATAGCGCTCATGGTGCCATCTGGCTCCTATAGCAAGCTTGGGGAACTCCGAGATATTCTTCAGGATCTTGTCACCCTGTACAGGATGGGTCTTTATAATAGCATACTCTTCATCCGTAAGCTTTGATGTTTTGTTGATGATGGTATCGGCAATACCGATCTTGCCAACGTCATGGAGCAGTCCCATCATGTAGATATCGTTCTGCACCGATTCGGTAAGACCCGCTCTCCTTGCGATCTCTCTTGAATAGTCTGCCACTCTTGTGGAGTGACCGTTTGTATATGTATCCTTTGCATCTATAGCTCCTGCCAGAGCCTTTACGATCTGCATGGTCATTCTTTCCATCATTTCATGCTGACTTATGATCTCGTGTGTCATTATGGCGACCTGCTCGGACATATCCTCCTTAAGGCGCACCAGATCTATCATATTCCTTACGCGCAGCAAAAGCACTTCAGGCACAAAGGGCTTCTTTATGAAATCGACCGCTCCTGCCTTAAGCCCCCTGCTCTCTGTATAGCTGTCATCGTCTGCAGTCAGAAAGATAACAGGTATGTCCGCTGTATCGCCGTTTTCTTTGATGGCAGCAAGCGTTTCAAAGCCGTCCATACCCTGCATATGTATATCAAGAAGAATTATATCAGGTCTGTTATCATTAAGAAATTTAAGAGCGTCATTTCCTGATTTAAGACAGCTCACCCGCATATTTTCAGCACTCAGTATATGGCTTGCCATACGAAGGTTAGCTGAATCATCGTCCACAACTAAGATCCAATCACTCATAAATATCTGCTCCTTTTTTATACGGAATATACATTATTCAGCAAAAATATTGATAGATATTTATACTATACCACTTTAAGAGAGATTTTTCAATAATATTCCGCAATAAAAATGGATTTCAAACTATTTTTGTGCATTTGTACAATACAGGACATACTTATTCATAAATAATATATACAAAAAAATGACCGCTGAAAAGGATGCTGCCTTTTCAGCGGTCATATATCATAAGCTTACAGAGCCTCGTCTGCGGCATCGGACTCCGCATTTTTTGCAAACTGGTCAAGCATCTCCGATTCCAATGATGTCTTATGCAGTAACAATTCCAGCCTTATATCAAATTTATTCCTTGACTTGTCCATATCCTGCGGCTTCAAGCCTGCTATATATTTGTCCATGGATTTTTTCAGAGATTTTTCGGTGTCGCGCAGATCACTGATCCTCTCTTCGGTCTTTTCAATGAAATTATCAAGTGTGAGACCCTCTCTGCTGAACAGCGAGTCTTTTCCGTCCGAGCTGCGATGATGCACACTCTCATTTGTCACCGATTCAAAAGCCCCTGCATATTTTTCAAATTTTCTGTTCAGTATATTGCTCCAATTGCCAAGATCACTGCCCTGCAGCTCCTCAGGGGAGACTCCCATCTCCGCGCTGAGTCTCTGAATCTCCTCTTCATATTCCTCCTCCGGAAGACTTTTTTTGTAATCTTCGAGATCAACGTCCTCAGTGTATCTTCCGATATACTTGTCATAAGCTCTTGACTCGGCTCTGGACATAGCCTCCGTCATCTCGCTTCTTGATACATAGCCGCCCTCCCGGATCTTTATTCCCGCAGCAGCTATCCAGCCGTATTTGTCTTCACCGACATATATCTTATCTCCGCAGCTCTTGTCAAGTATATCCTGATAATACTTCCGCTCCTTCTCATACTTTTCAACGCCCTTTATATCAGACTCAGAACGGTTGATCTCATCCTTGATCATTTCCTTCATCTTCCAGTAGCTTTCTTCTGCGATCTCATAATTGCTGCATCCGCTCCACTCATTGGCATCACGTATCATCTTTTCCATATACGATCTTTCAGCTTCGTCAGCAGCAATATACTTCTGACCGAATCTGCTCAGGTCAAGCTTGTCGCACCTTCCGGTTCCAAGCACAGACGCAAGAACATTTCCCGCAGATTTATTATTCTGAGCAGCACCTGCCCCCATTACAGCATTTGCATTGACCGTATTAAAATTTGCACCGTTGATCGTCATAATAATTTCCTCCTCTTTTTGATGATACTGATGTTTCCGCTCTTAACAGAACAGATCCTCATTGCTGAGCCAGAAATCATAGTCATTGCCTGAAGGCGTCTTTGACGCAAACGCTGCTTTAAGCGTGTATTTGCTGTTTTTCGTCAGCGACGGGTCAGCTTTTGTTCCCAGCCTGATATTTCCGTCATTGGTGTAGATTCCCTTTCCGTCATATCCCATATGAGAAACATTATCGGAGACACCCTCCTCGGAAAGAAATCTTTTTATCATTGCGCCAAGCTGCTTTGAAGGAAAACCATAGGATCTCTGTGCATCAAAGCTTTTATTGTACTTCTCGATACCGAGAGCTCTTTGCAGCCGCGCATTTGCTCCTCCGATATTTCCGTTTTTATCTGTATACAGCTTTGAAATATCCTGTCCGAAGCATTTTTCAAGCGCATTTTTAATGTCGGGATAATAGGCAGAAGCCATATTGCCATTCATCATTACCGAGCTTTTACCGATATAGTCCAGAGTACCTGTCTTAGTCATTCCATCCAGTACCGACTGAAGACTATCCCTGTATTTTTCGTCGGATATATTCGTAATTACAGCCTTATCTGAGTTAATATCGTAGTCAAACTCAAAGCTTATATTTTTTGGTATACCGGCCGCCCTGAGCTTCTTTTCAAGGCTTCCGTTAAATTTGTCACAGGCATCGTTCAGAGCCTTTAAATTCTTATCCGCTCTTACACTATAGTCATTTGTACCTGCAACAGACTCCCCGGTCTGTAACTTATCTGTTATGCCGCTTAGCTGTCCGGTCCTGATTGCACTTTTGAAAGATTTCAGATTATTTGGCGATTTACCGGAATATACCCTTGCGCTAAGATTTTTTCTGAGCGCAAAGCTATCCCTGCTTCTTATTGATACTCTTGAAGAATACAGCGTATTTCTTCCCCCGCCGCCTATTCTCATTGACATAATAAATGACATCCCCTTTTTTATTTTTGCCTCAGGCTGTTAAATATGCCGGATCAAAAATATTACGGCATATAACAATGTCCTTATTATATATATCGGCAGGAAATTTAAAAACTTTAGGATTTTTTGAAAAATTTTTTCATTATAAACAAAGATCCCCCTCCGGACTCAAAAAATTCGTTCGGAAGGGAAAGAAAAGCTCCTGTATTTTACCGCACATCTCAGGGACAGCTTCCGTTTAATGCCGTAAGGATATCCCGCAGATTCTTGGACTCCGCCTCAATGAAATATTCCGGCTCGTGGATGTCCTCCAGATAGTGCGCGTCGCTGTCGTGGATGATATTGCACCCGTTCAGATATGTATGCTCGCTTTTCAGCTTGTCAAGGAAGCCCAGATGCTTTACCTCGGCGCAGGTGAATTTGCTGTCGGGAGGGATAAAGCCAAGATTGGAAAGCAGACTGGTACTGCTCTTGTCGATATGTGCAGGAATCATTATGCCGCCGTACTTTGTTACCTCGTCATACGCCCTGTCAAAGCTTATCATGGTGGCATTTATCAGCAGATAGGGCTCCTTGCCGATGATATCGTCGTCCTCATTGACGATTATCTGTCTGCCGAAAGCGTCCTCGTCGTTTGCCAGAGGCATCATACACTCACGGACGTGCTCTCCGAATGCCATCGCCCTGTCAAGCTCGGGAAAAAGACACACCACATGGACCTCCTCCTCGGTGGTAAGCTCCATCCCGGGAATGGCAGTGACTCCGTAAGCCTCCGCCAGCTTCATGACCGCGGGACAGTTTCCGCAGGCGTTATGGTCGGTGACCGCAATAACGTCCAGACCCTTCAGAGCTGCCATCCCGACTATATTGGAGGGCAGCATATCCTCGTCCCCGCAGGGAGAAAGACAGGAATGTATATGCAGATCGTAGCTCAGCCGCATGACTGCGCCTCCTTTCAGGCATTTATCAGGTTGTGAGCCATCAGAGCAGCGTCAAAGACGGGCATATCCGTCTTGAAAACAGCCACCCCCTGCTGCTTTGCCTTTGCAAGAGCAGCCTCGTCAAGCTGGGCACCCTCAGCGAGAATTATGCAGCCGCCGTCGGTAAGGACTGCCACTGCTATGGAGTTCACATTTCCCATGACCGTCACCCACACAGACCCTGCAGGATTCCTTGACATTGCAAAGGAAAGCAGGTCGCAGCAGTAGACCTTTGTAAGCTCCTTGTCCTCGTCCACCTCGGTGACAGCTTCAAATCCGATCTTTTCGGCAAATTCTTTAAGCTTCATAAAATAATGCCGTTCCTTTCATTGTTTATTTTCTTCATCAGAGGAGGCTTTCCCCATAAAGGAATCCAGTATACTGAACTGCTGAGAAAGCTGATGGATGTAGTCACGAAGCATATAGATGCAGTCCTGCTCGTGAGCCCTGCCGCTGACGATATCCTCCGCCAGAGCCCGACAGGTAGGCGCTCCGCAGGAGCCGCAGTCCAGTCCCGGGAATCTGTCGCAGTACAGGCTTATCTGAGCCATGGCAGCGATGCTGTCCTTCAGGCTCTTGCCTATCTTGAATACGGGGACGTACTCTATCTCCTTTTCAAAGTAAGGACTGTCAAGCTCTGTCTCGTCCAGATGGCTCTTTGACACAGGCAGGTACCGTCTGAGACTGTTCAGCTTGGTTTTTGCCACGTAGGGATTTTCTACAGTAAGAGTTCCCCCCACACAGCCTCCGAAGCAGGCGTTGAGCTCTATAAAATCAAGGTCGGAGAACTTCTCGTCCTCTAAGTCTTCAAGCACCTTTATGACGTTTTCTATGCCGTCTGCCGCAAGGTAGCTGTCTGTCAGCAGACCTCCCGCCTCGCCGCCGCTTTTGCCCCAGCTTATGCCTATCTTTCCCGATGCGGCAAGCTCGGTATCGTCGTCCACCGAGTTTTTCATGTGTCCCAGCAATGCAGGATAGACCTCCTTCATTGCCACCACAGCGTCAATGTCCGACTTGTCGAAAGCCAGAGGAGCATTTTTCGCCGTCATTTTTGCAGGACAGGGGGATATGAAAATTATCCCGATCTTTTCGGATGGCAGTCCCGTCTTTTTCATAGCGATCTTTCTTGCCTCGGACGCCGCAATATCAACAGGAGCGGCAATAGGCAGGATATTGTCTATCAGGTTGGGAAAACGCACTCTTATAAGGCGCACCACCGACGGACAGGCAGCCGAAATAAAGGGACGCTTATCCATATTTTCCGCTATGTACTTTCTTGAAAGCTCGCTGACCAGCTCCGCCGCAGCTGCGACCTCGTAGACATCGTCAAAGCCCATTTTAAGCAGCGCTCTCAGGACGATGTTGGTGTCCTCTAAATTGTTGAACTGAGCATAAAGGGACGGAGGCGGCAGAGCCACCGTGTACTCATAATCATCAATGACCGAAAGGGGGTCATATAACGCCATCTTGGCATGATGGGGACATATTCTTATGCACTCGCCGCAGTCAATGCAGAACTCCTTTATAATTTCCGCTTTTCCGTTCCGTACTCTTATTGCCTGTGTGGGACAACGCTTTATACAGTTTATGCATCCCTTGCATTTATCCGTATCAAGGTATACCGAATGTCTGAAATCAGCCTCCATGATAATGGCGCCTCCTTTCAATATAAACTCTCTGTCTATATAACTATCTGTTATTTTTATGTATCTTTATACTGCTTATGCCGCTTTTCATCACCAGCCGCCTGAGGACAGGCTGATACATAAAGGGGCATTTTATCAGCTTGGCTGAAATTTTTATCCTCATGGGGACGATCTTTCTTCCGTAGACCCCGTTCGGGTCTGCCGACCCGCTGTTAAGAGTATCCGCTAACAGTCTTGCGCTGTTTACCGCGAAGCTGATGCCCTCCAGAGAACTGGGACTTATAAGTCCTGCCGCTTCTCCGATGAGGAACGCTCCGTCCTTTCCCGTATGTATCTCAAAGGGAGATGCGGGACGAAGCACTATGCACGCCTCTGTTTTCACAGGCTCTCCGAAGCGGAAGCCCGCCTTTTCAAGACGTTTTTTCTGCCTCTCGAAGCTCTCCCGACAGTGCTTGGGAGCAAATGCGCCCCCGAAAATAAAATATCTGTCCTTGGACACCGACCAGGAGCAGCAGTCGCTTGTCTCCGGGTCGAAAATGCAGCTGTAGAACGGGTTTGCCGTTTCACCGCCGCTGCACTCCTCCTCAAACCACTGCTGGATGGCAGTGTATCTGCGGATTTTGCACCGGGGGTATAAAAATTTCCGTACCCGTGAGCCTGCACCGTCAGCTCCCACTATCATATCCGAGGTGAAGACCCGCTCTCCTCCGCCGTTTTCCTTACATACTATTTTATATGACCCGTCCTCACGGGACAGGGACACACATCTTCCGTAAAACCTTGTGACCCGCCCGGGAACAAGACTTTCCAGCCACAGGTCGAATCTGTGACGGTCAAGATTCATATAGAACCGCTGATAGTGCCGCTCCAGACCGCTTTTCAGGTCTATGGTGCGGACGGAAAATATCTGGGGGTCAACAAGGATATCCTTTGGCAGGGTCAGGTCAAATTCCGCAAAGGCTTTCTGAGCATCGGGAGAAAGAAGTCCCCCGCACACCTTTTTAAAGCTGTCCTCGGAATCGGTCTTGCCGTCGATAAGAAGCACACGGAAGCGCTTGTCAAGAAGCCTTGCCAGAGTCGCCCCTGCAGGACCTCCCCCGATTATGGCGATGTCAAAGTCAGCGGACATTACATATCTATCCTCATTGTTACGGTAGTGCCCACGCCGAGGACGGTGTCTATCTTCATATCATCGGTGTATTTCTTCATGTTGGGAAGTCCCATGCCCGCGCCGAATCCAAGGGAGCGCACATTGTCCGGAGCCGTTGACCAGCCTGCCTGCATAGCCTGCTCGATATCCGCGATACCGGGACCCTTGTCGGCAAGTATCATGGTGATGCAGTCCTCGCTGACCTCCACGTCTATATCGCCGCCGTTGGCATGGATGACCATGTTTATCTCACCCTCGTACATTGCAATGGCGACCTTTCGCACCACCTCGGGGGATACTCCCATCTTTTTCAGCTTGCTTTTAACGTCCCCTGAAGCCTCCCCTGCACGGGTGAAGTCATCGGGAGACACTGTATAATGAAGCTTTATGGAATCGCTCAAAATTACTCCCCTCCCCGCAGTCCGTTGGAGTAAAGTATGCCGCAGGCAGAGAACATTCTCTTCTGGGTGGACAGCAGAACTATCTCACGCTCCTTGGCAAGCTCCACTATCGACTCATCCGGCATTTTTCCCCTTACAAAAACGATGCAGACTATGTCCATCATCTCGGCAGTGCGGACGGACTGGGGATTGCACAGTCCCGTCAGAAGCACAGACTGATCCTTCACATAAGCCAGAACATCGCTCATCATATCGGAGCCGCAGGCGGTATGTACTTCCCTGCTGCAGTACTCCTCACCGCAGAGCACCTCAGCCTCAAGAAGATCTTTGATATCGGAAACGATCACAATAATTCCTCCCTTAAAAATTTGGTAAACAGTATGTAAACCGGACTTGCCGGTAAACGTCAATTTTTCAAAAATTTCCCTTGGTATTATCTTGTCCCCCACCGCATAGAAATTATTATGCATGGTACTTACAGGACACAAATATTCATAATAATATGATAACACATTTTTAATACAAATGGAATAGGCATATCGCATAATATTTTAGTGCATATTCCATAAAAAATGATGATAAAATATGACGCAGGCAAACAAAATGGCAAAAAATGAAAATGAAATTTACAATATTTACACTTGCAGCATGGATCATCATGTGCAAAATGCACAAAAAAGTGCTTCAAGCTCTGTGATATATTTTTGTAGCATTTTGTTGAATTGTATGTTATAATAAACGTATGACTGCGGTTTGTATGGGCTTTGCTCGCATTCAGGCAAGCAGCGTTACAGAGGTCATTAAGCTTCCGTGTCGTATTTTACCCTGCCGAAGAGACTAAGCAACGGAAAGGGTAAAGGCTCAGCCTTTCCGCGCATTTACATTGAGGAGGTTCTATAATGGGTTCAACAATTTCAGCCATTCCGTTCGCGGGTACCGCTGAACAGGAAAAGAAGCTTCGCGAAGTTATCGCAAAGCACAAGGACGAAAAAGGCTGCCTGATGCCGATTCTTCAGCAGGCTCAGGAAATTTACGGCTATCTTCCTATTGAGGTCCAGAAGATGATCGCCGCTGAAACAGGCTACCCGCTGGAAAAGATCTACGGTGTAGTAACATTCTATGCACAGTTCTCACTTAATCCGAAGGGCAAGTACAAAATTTCCGTCTGTCTGGGAACAGCTTGCTATGTTAAAGGAAGCGGAGATATCTACAACAGGCTCATCGAAAAGCTTGGCATTGAGGGCGGAGGATGCACCCCTGACGGTAAATTCTCTCTGGAAGCCTGCCGCTGCATAGGCGCCTGCGGTCTTGCACCTGTACTTACTGTAAATGAAGACGTTTACGGAAGACTCGTTCCGGACGACGTTGACGACATTCTTGCAAAGTATAACTGATGATGACGGAAATCTCTCTGAATATTCTCGACGTTGCGCAGAACTCTGTGCGCGCTGAAGCTTCACTGATAGAGATCACGGTGGATATAAGCACCGAAGCGGACAGGCTGGAGATCGTCATAAAGGATGACGGCTGCGGCATGACTCCCGAACAGCTTGAAAGTGTCACAGATCCCTTTTTTACCACACGAACTACCCGAAGCATCGGACTGGGGATACCATTCTTCAAGCAGTCAGCAGAGCTTACAGGCGGCAACTTCGATATCAAGTCGGAGGTGGGCGTGGGAACAGAGACCAGAGCGGTCTATGTGCTCTCGTCAATAGACAGGATGCCCCTGGGGAATATGACTCAGACTATACACTCCCTTGTTACTATGAACACGCATATCAACTTTCTCTATACATATTCGGCGGACGGCAAAAGCTTTACGCTGGATACGAGAGAGTTCAAGGAAATTTTAGGAGAAGACGCAGATTTTGCCGCTCCCGATGTGTCTAACTTTATAATGGACTATCTGACGGAAAATCACGCAGAGGTATCCGATCTGGCAGAATGATGTGTCCATAGAAAAAAGAATAACCGAATATATCTCAAGGAGGAAAATACCATGAAATCACTGGAAGAGCTCAAGGCTATACGCGACAAAATGAAGGGTCAGGTAGATATCCGTGAGGAAGATTCCAACGCTACAAGAGTTGTTGTGGGTATGGCTACCTGCGGTATCGCAGCAGGCGCAAGACCCGTTCTTACTGCATTTTCAAACGCAGTACAGGAAAGAGACCTGCAGAACGTTTCTGTTGTTCAGACAGGCTGCATAGGTCTTTGCCAGTATGAACCCATTGTTGAGGTCTTTAAGGCTGACGGCGAAAAGACAACTTATGTAAAGGTAAAGCCCGAAATGGTGGACGAGATCATCGACCAGCATATCATCAAGGGCAATGTTGTTACCAAATATACTATCGAGACTGCAAAGCTCGGTTAATGCTGAGGAGGTAGAATAATGTTTCGTTCACACGTATTGGTTTGCGGCGGTACAGGCTGTACTTCCTCAGGAAGTGCAAAGATCATAGAGAAATTACAGAGCGAGATCGACAGCAACGGTCTCCACGATGAAGTTCAGGTCGTTAAGACAGGATGCTTCGGTCTCTGTGCCCTTGGCCCCATTATGATAATTTATCCTGAGGGATCCTTCTACTCAATGGTAAAGGAAGAGGATATCCCCGAGATCGTTTCCGAGCACCTGCTCAAGGGACGTATCGTTACAAGGCTCCTGTATCAGGAGACTGTAAGTGAAAACGGAGTCAAGTCCCTTAATGAGACTAACTTCTATAAGAAGCAGCACCGTGTTGCCCTTCGTAACTGCGGTGTTATCAACCCCGAAAATATCGACGAGTACATCGGTACAGACGGATACCAGGCTCTCGGTAAGGTGCTTACCGAAATGACACCTGAACAGGTAATCCAGACAATTCTTGATTCCGGTCTCCGCGGAAGAGGAGGCGGCGGCTTCCCCACAGGTATGAAGTGGAAGCTGGCAAGAAACATCGTTCCCGATGCTGACCAGAAATATGTCTGCTGCAACGCCGACGAAGGCGACCCCGGAGCATTCATGGACCGTTCCGTTCTGGAGGGCGACCCCCACGTTGTTCTGGAGGCTATGGCTATCGCAGGATACGCTATCGGCGCAAATCAGGGTTACATATATGTTCGTGCAGAATATCCTATCGCTATCAAGAGACTTGAGATCGCTATCAGCCAGGCTCGTGAATACGGTCTGCTGGGCAAGAACATCTTCGACACAGGCTTTGATTTCGATATAGACCTCCGTCTGGGCGCAGGTGCGTTCGTGTGCGGTGAGGAAACTGCTCTTATGACCTCTATCGAGGGCAACCGCGGTGAGCCTCGTCCCCGTCCTCCCTTCCCTGCAGAAAAGGGTCTTTACGGCAAGCCTACTATCCTTAACAACGTTGAAACATACGCTAACATCCCGAGAATCATTCTTCAGGGAGCTGACTGGTTCGCTTCCATGGGTACAGAGAAGTCCAAGGGTACAAAGGTATTCGCTCTCGGCGGCAAGATCAACAACACAGGTCTGGTAGAGGTTCCTATGGGAACAACTCTCCGCGAGGTTGTTGAGGAGATCGGCGGCGGTATCCCGGGCGGAAAGAAGTTCAAGGCTGCTCAGACAGGCGGACCTTCCGGCGGATGTATCCCTGCAGAGCACTTCGATGTTGAGATCGACTACGATAACCTTATCGCTATCGGCTCCATGATGGGCTCCGGCGGACTTATCGTTATGGACGAGGACAACTGTATGGTTGATATCGCCAAGTTCTTCCTCGAATTTACAGTAGACGAGTCCTGCGGTAAGTGTACTCCCTGCCGTGTAGGTACAAAGAGACTTCTTGAAATTCTCGACAAGATCACAAAAGGTCAGGGCACACTCGAGGATATCGACAAGATGGAGGAGCTTTGCTACTACATCAAGGCTAACTCCCTCTGCGGTCTGG
>JAFLUI010000189.1 GCA_022508825.1 Oscillospiraceae bacterium | reverse complement strand
TCTCCTGCAGCGCACCCATTTCCGTTGCCAGTGTAGGCTGGTAACCAACGGCGGAGGGCATACGTCCAAGCAGCGCGGACACCTCAGAGCCTGCCTGTGTGAAACGGAAGATGTTGTCGATGAACAGAAGTACGTCCTGACCTTCGGTGTCACGGAAATACTCTGCCATAGTCAGTCCGGAAAGACCAACTCTCATTCTTGCTCCGGGAGGTTCGTTCATCTGACCGTAAACAAGAACGGTCTTGTCGATAACTCCCGACTCGGTCATTTCGTTATAGAGGTCGTTACCCTCACGGGTACGCTCGCCAACGCCTGTGAATACGGAGATACCGTTATGCTCGTTAGCGATATTGTTGATAAGCTCCTGGATAAGTACGGTCTTACCAACGCCCGCACCGCCGAACAGACCGATCTTACCGCCCTTAAGGTAGGGGCAGATAAGGTCGATAACCTTGATGCCTGTTTCAAGTACCTCGTTGGAAGCAGTCTGCTCCTCGTAGGTAGGCGGGTCGCGGTGGATAGCCCATTTCTGCTCCGTCTGGGGAGCGGGCTTGTTGTCAACAGGCTCTCCGAGGAGGTTGAAGATTCTTCCCAGAGTTTCCTTGCCGACGGGAACCTTGATAGGTTCTCCTGTGTCAACGGCGTCCACATCTCTTACGAGACCGTCTGTGGAAGCCATAGCGATACAGCGGACAACGTCGTCGCCGATATGCTGTGCGACCTCGCAGACGAGGGTACTGCCGTTAAGTTCGATTTCAATAGCATTCAGAAGCTTCGGCAGGTTGTCCTTGGTGAACTGGATATCAACTACCGCACCGATGATCTGAACCACCTTACCGATATTTTTCTCCGGCATTTGCCTTATCAATCCTTTCCTGACCGGACATTGTCATATCCGGCTTTATACTAAGGATACATAGTAACCTTTTAATATGCCGGCGGGAGCTCCCGCCGGAACCGTGCTCTTTTGTAACAGTTTTGCAGCCGCTGACTGGTCGTGTCGTGAACCTATAGTTCAAAACAAAGTAACCAACGATATACCAGCGGGGGTTCCCCGTTACTCCTGAGCGGAGGCGCCGCCCACGATCTCGGTAATCTCCTGAGTGATGGACGCCTGACGGGCACGGTTGTAAAGAAGCGACAGATTTGAGATCATTTCGCTTGCATTATCGGAAGCGGACTCCATAGCTGTTCTGCGGGCAGCCTGCTCCGAAGCGAAGCTGTCGACTACCGCACCGAAAATGATGCCTGTGATATACTTAGGAACTATCGCATCGAAAACATATTCGGGGGACGGTTCATAAACAGGTATCTGCTTTACCTTGGGAGCCGCGTCCAGGTCTTCCTGGGTGATCTCAAGAGGAAGTATAGGACGGTATTCCGCTCTCTGGGTGATAGGGGAGACATACTGTGTGCGGAAAAGCTCCACCTGGTCTATCTCTCCTTTTACAAAGGGCTTCATGATCTGGTTTGAGATATCTGCCGCATGGTGTATCTTAAGACCCTCCGCAATGCCGGGGAAGCTGGCTATGATATCGTATCCCCGCTTGTTGAAATACTCTGCGGATTTCTTTCCGATAGCCAGTATCTTCACTTCCGACTTGCCTTTAAGCTCGTCGATACGAGCCTGAGCAAGCTTCAGCACATTGGAGTTAAAGCCTCCCGCAAGACCTCTGTCGCCGGCGATGACCACCAGCAGCACTGTCTTAGCGTCGCGCTTTTTTGAATACTGCGATAAGAAGCCGGGGTTTTCCGACTGTATCTCGCACATTGTTTCATACAGGGCATTAAAGTAGGGACGGGCTTTATCAGCCTTCTCCTTGGCTTTCCTGAGCTTTGAGGACGCAACCAGCTCCATCGCTTTGGTGATCTGCATGGTAGACTCAACGCTCTTGATACGCCTTTTAATGACCTTCATGTTTCCGGAAGCCAACTGACACCCTCCTTTCTATGATCGCTTGAATAAATGGGATCACTTGTCAGCAAGGAACTTCTTGACAAATTCGGAGAGCATCTCTTTGAGAGCCTCTTCGTTTTCCTTTGTCAGATCCTTAGTGTTCTTTATAGAAGCGACGATATCAGGATGTGCTTCGTCGGCATACTCAAACATTTCCTTCTCGAACTCGCTTACAAGCTCAAGTGGGATATCCTTCAGGAAGCCGTTGATTACCGCATAAATGATAAGTACCTGATGCTCAACTGTAAGCGGTGTGTTTCTGCCCTGCTTCAGCACCTCAACAACGCGCTCACCGAGAGCAAGTCTGTCCTTGGTGTCCTTGTCAAGGTCGGAACCGAACTGGGAGAAGGACTGGAGCTCACGGTACTGTGAATAGGTCAGCTTCAGAGAGCCGGAAACCTTCTTCATAGCCTTGATCTGAGCCGCGCCGCCAACACGGGATACAGAGATACCCGGGTTTACAGCAGGTCTTACACCTGAGTTGAACAGGTCTGTTTCAAGGAATATCTGACCGTCGGTAATGGAGATAACGTTTGTAGGGATGTAAGCGGAAACGTCACCAGCCTGAGTTTCGATGATCGGCAGAGCTGTAAGAGAGCCGCCGCCGTAATTCTCGTTCAGGTTACAAGCACGCTCCAGCAGACGGGAGTGGAGATAGAAAACGTCTCCGGGGTAAGCCTCACGTCCGGGAGGACGCTTAAGCAGCAGGGACAGGGCACGATATGCAACAGCGTGCTTGGATAGGTCGTCGTAGATACAGAGAACGTCCTTGCCCTGCTCCAAGAAATACTCACCCATAGCGCAGCCTGAGTAGGGAGCGATATACTGGAGAGGAGCAAGCTCGGAAGCTGTAGCGGAAACGACGATAGTGTACTCCATAGCGCCGTTCTTTTCGAGAATGTCAACAACGTTTGCAACGGTAGAACGTTTCTGACCGATGGCAACGTAAATACATATAACGTCCTGACCCTTCTGATTGATGATAGTGTCCAGAGCGATAGCGGTCTTACCGGTCTGGCGGTCGCCGATGATAAGCTCACGCTGACCTCTTCCTATAGGTATCATTGAGTCGATAGCCTTGATACCTGTCTGCAGAGGTCTGTTTACTGATTTTCTGGTGATGATACCCAGAGCTGTACGCTCAATAGGCATTGTTTTATCGGTGAGAATTGCACCCTTTCCGTCGATAGGCTGACCGAGAGAGTTTACAACTCTTCCCAGAAGCTCATCTCCTACAGGTACGGAAACGATCTTACCTGTGCTTTTAACGGTGTCGCCTTCTTTGATCTCGGCATCGGAACCCAGCATAACAGCGCCGACAAATCCGCGCTCTAAGTTCAGAGCCATAGCGTTCACGCCGTTTTCAAATTCCAGAAGCTCACCGGACATACATTTTTCCAGTCCGTGGATTCTGGCAATACCGTCTCCGACAGTTACAACAGTACCGATATCGGCAAGCTCTATCTTGGACTGATAATTCTTTATCTGGTCCTTGATTATGCCTGTAATTTCATCGGGGCGTAAATCCATT
>JAFLUI010000188.1 GCA_022508825.1 Oscillospiraceae bacterium | reverse complement strand
AGAATTATAAAAATCATCATCAAAACTTTCATAGTAATGATACTCTATATTATTGCGGTAAAAGATCTCATAAGAATTATGCTCATTATCAATAGAAAGTACTACTCCCTTAGCAATAAAATATTCAAATATTATTTCATCACTTTCATTAGTATAAATTAATTGAACATTTACCGGAGAGTAATGTCCCTCAGACAAATAATACCTTTCAGGAATATATCTAAATCTCATTTCCGAATTAAAATCTTCTAATGTTAATTCACTTCCAGAAAAATAATAATCGTCAGACTTATCAAAAACCTGCCTTATTACACTTGTTACTGCTGCAAAAACCGTTGGCTGGGTAAGCAGACCGCCGAAAGCAATTCCCATAACAGCGGCAGCGATCACTAAGAATTTTATTAAACCTTTGCATATACCCCGTATCCGTTCTTTCCTGCCAATGGAGCGTGATATTTTCCTGATCCTCTTTTCAAGCTCAGGAGAAAAATCATGGGGTCTGGCATTTTCCATTGCAGCTTTGACATCTCTGTTATATTTTTCGATCAGAGCCTCTTTCAGCAGCAGATCAAAAATTTCATCATTTATTGACATCTGATTTTCCATAATGCTCCTCCAATTTCTCACGCAGGATCTTTTTCCCTCTGTAAATGCGTGTTTCAACGGTGCGCTTTGGTATTTTCAAGGTCTGAGCAATGGTGTCATTGTCATAGCCATAAACGTATTTAAGCATCAGGACACTGCTGTATATGTCTTTCAGTTCATTTACTGCGGATATAAGAAAATCCCGCCCCTCCCTGAAAATGGTCTTGCTTAGTATATCTTCGGATATGTCTTTGACGTCTTCGTCTAATGGGACGGTCTCATCAATATGCTCCTTTTTAAGTCTGTCAAGGGACGTATTTTTCGCAATAATAATGACGAAAGAGGCTGTCTTATTGCTTTTGACCTTGGGAATGTCGGTGATCTTCGCTGCGATCTTAAGGAAAGTGTCCTGCATTGCTTCTTCCGCAAGGGACTCATTTTTCAAAACAGACATTGCAGTATCGTAAACTACATCTTTATATACAGCATATATTTCAAGAAATCTTTCATTGTCGCTTGGGTCGTCTATCAATGCCATACAAGCGGCTAACATTTCATCACTTCCTTACTGCGATTTTTTGCCCTCTGTATATATAAACGATTTTAAACGCCATTTTACGTCAAAAAAATTCAGTCATTTAAAAATTTCGGTGTTTTTAACAAATCTGATGCAGAATAATCGGAAAGTATCACGAAAACGAAAAGACTGCTCAACAATGCAGCCTTTCTGAGATCTTTAAAAAATACATTTTTCCCGAAAGACTACACACCGCCATTCAAAAAACCTTTCAGCTTTTCAATATACCTTTTCCCCGTGTCGCTGAGGATAATATTTTTCCGCAGGATATAGCCTATTTCCATAGTTTCTTCATTGTCCGAAATTGGAACAGCAGTATAGTCGGGACCGTTAAGGTCACCGCAGATTATTCCCGAACAGAAAGTGTACCCGCAGAGACCCTTCATCAGATTCAGCATTGTGGAGCGGTCGGTGGCTTTTATGACACGGACATACTCGGAGGTGCTGAAAATTTCCTCCGCAAAATAAAAGGAGCTTTTGTCCCCCTGCTCAAATGTGAGACAGGGGTATTTTTCAAGCTCGGAAAGAGTGACCTGCTCCCGCCCTGCAAGAGGGTGTCCCTTCCAGAGATAGGCGAACACATCACAGTCGGTAAGATGATGAAATTCAAGGTCGTTGATCCGGAGCATTTTCGTAATGAACTGTCTGTTGAAATTGCTAAGGTACAGGATGCCTATTTCGCTTTTGAGCGAAACAACATCGTTTATAACATCGGCGGTGTTGGTCTCACGGACTGCAAATTCATAATCGCAGGTGTCGTACTCCTTGACCGTCTCCACAAATGCCTGCACCGCAAAGGAATAATGCTGTGCCGAGACGCCGAATTTCCGCTTTATTCTGCCGCCGCTGTATTTTTCCGCAAGGGTCTCATACTGATGGTAGACCTGTCTTGCATAGGTCAGAAATTCCAGCCCGTCAGCGGTGAGGGAAACTCCCTTTCCGCTCCGGTTAAAAACAGTGATGCCAATTTCCTTTTCCAGCTCCTTGACCGCATTTGTCAGGGACGGCTGGGAGATGTAAAGCTGCTCCGCAGCCTTGTTCATAGACCCTGTTTCGGAAATTACTATTATATAATGCAGCTGCTGCAATGTCATTGTAACTTTCTCCTCATATCTGCAAGACGGTTAAGAGCCTCGTTAAGAGTCTCCGCCTTTTTTGCAAAATGCATACGGATATAGCGGTTCTCCGGCTCTCTGAAAAAGCTCGACCCGGGGACTGCTCCCACTCCTACTTTTTCCGCAAGCACCTCGCAGAATTGCAGGTCGCTTTCATAGCCGAATTCGGAGATGTCCAGCATAACATAATATGCTCCCTGGGGCTCGGTGTGGACGATGTTCAGGTCACGGAGTCCTTTCAGAAAAAGATCACGCTTTTCGGTGTACTTTGCCTGCAGGTCTGCATAGTATTCATCGGGAAAATTCAGTCCCGTGACAGCAGCCTCCTGCAGAGGAGCGGCGGCTCCAACGGTGAGAAAGTCGTGGACCTTTTTCACTCTGTCGATGATCTCCGGATTTGCAATAACATATCCAAGTCTCCAGCCTGTAATGGAGTAGGTCTTGGAAAGGGAGCTGCAGGAAATAGTCCTGTCACGCATACCCGGCAGGGTGGCAAAATAGGTGTGCTTGTTGGGCTTGTAAAGGATATGCTCGTATACCTCATCGGTGATGACAAAAGTGTCGTACTTTTCCGCAAGGTCTGCAATTATTTTAAGCTCGTCATAGGTGAAAACTTTTCCGCAGGGATTGGAGGGATTGCAGAGTATCAGCGCCTTGGGCTTCTGCTTGAAGGCTGCTTCAAGGACGTCCGGGTCAAAGGAATACTCGGGAGGAACCAAGGGGACATAGATAGGGTCAGCGCCAGACAGGATAGTATCCGCTCCGTAATTTTCATAGAATGGGGAGAAGATTATCACCTTTTCTCCCGGATTGGTAACGCTCATCATTGCAGCCATCATGGCTTCGGTGCTTCCGCAGGTGACAACGATCTCGCTGTTGGGGTCGATCTTCATTCCGGAAAAATGCTCCTGCTTTTTTGCAAGGGCTTCACGGAAATTCTGGGCTCCCCATGTTATTGAATACTGGTGGAAGTCCTCGCCTGCTATCTGTGCAAAGCGGTCGAGAATTTCCCCCGGAGGGTCAAAATCGGGAAATCCCTGTGAAAGATTTACCGCTCCGTACTGATTTGAGATTCTGGTCATTCTTCTGATGACCGAATCTGTAAAGCTTTCTGTTCTTGTTGAAAGGGTGGGCATAGAAATTACTCCTTTTGGTTTTTTCAACGGTATTATATTTATTCTGTCAAAAACGTTCCACCGGAACGTTTTTGA
>JAFLUI010000187.1 GCA_022508825.1 Oscillospiraceae bacterium | reverse complement strand
GGACGAATATCTTAAACTGCTTAAAAACTGTACCGAATGGTGTGTCTGTGATTGATGAGGTCAATAATGAAAAAAGCAAGTCAAGAACGTTAAATTATGAGATTCCCGCTCCTGCCGGATTTGAAAAATAGGTGATCGCTCTGGTGTAATGACAATGCTTATGTGCTGATTTTTCAATAAGCTTTGTGATATTGGCTTAATCATTGTAATAACAGTTCATATTTTATAAAAATCAGTCGCATTCATTCGTTAAAAGAGAAGCGACTGATTGTACTATTATCATATAACTATTAAATAATACCTGAATCTGTGATCCATTTTTCAATATCAGACTGCGCTGAAGCTGCGGAAGAACCGCTCACCGCAAGTCCTTCAAGCAGATTTGCGTCCGGACAAAGGGAAGCAATATCCCTTTCACTGCTTCCCATACGGCTTCCGCCGTGAGTACAAAGAGGAAGTATCGTCTTTCCGGAGAAATCATATTCCTCTAAAAAGGTAAACAGCGCTTGCGGAAGCGTTCCCCACCAGTTGGGATAGATCAGCACAATGGTATCGTACTGTTCCATATTTTCAACATGAGAGGAAAGTGCAGGACGAGCATTGTCGTGCTGTTCGTCAGCGGCTACATCAGTAGTTTTGCGATAATCTGACGGATATGCGTTTTCCGTCTGGATCAGGAACAGATCGCCTCCTGTCACTTCCTGCGCCATTTGAGCAAGAATCTGAGCGTTTCCTTCATACTCTCCGTTGACAACATTCAGACTTGCGGAGGTAACAGCGTCCACATCATCCTCCCAGACCGTATTTCCCACACGGGAGAAGTAGGCAACAAGAATATTGCTTCCCGATGTGGAATCGTTAGCGGAGCTTTCTGTATTGCTTCCGTCTGAGACTTCGGGCTTTTCTTCACTTGTGGGAGCATTGTTTTCTGTAGATGAATTTGCAGTTGTGGTTGAAACTGCCGATGCCTGATCCTGCTCTGATGAACTGCTGCAAGCTGTCAGTGAAACGGCAACAGCAAGGCTTATTATAGCCGCAAATATTTTCTTCATATGTTTGTTCCTCCTGTAAATATTTATTTTCCATTTTTATTGTATCATACCTCACGGCGACAATCAATTTCAATTTCTGATAAAAACCATAAGTTATTCTAATCGTTTTGTCCCGAAAATAAGATTGATTTATGAAAATATGTGTGTTACAATATAATAAGTGATATACTTTATTGGAGGCATTAATTATGGGGAAAGAAAGACTTATGGCTTTTACGGACGCAGTGCTTGCGATCATTATGACTATTCTGGTATTGGAGCTTGAAAAACCGGAAGCCGCTACACTTGAAGCACTCTGGAACCTGAGAGAAAATTTTTTTGCTTATGCGCTTTCGTTTTTCTGGCTGGGAACTATGTGGGTGAATCTCCACAATGAGTGGCATAGTGTAGAACAAGTTTCCACTTCCGTTGTATGGTGGAGTGTTATACATTTGTTTTTCTCGTCACTGATACCATATGCGATACGGTTTGTAAATGTAGACTACAACAACGGTGTTACACAATGCTTTTACGGAATAATAGTATTGCTTGTGACGTTTTCCTATGTCGGTTTAAGCTGTGCTCTGGAAAAGGCTAATCACCATGAAGAAGAAATCAAGGAGGTAATAGCGGATAGCAGAAAGCGTATATATGTTGACATTGCAATAAAATTGATAGGCATGATAATTGCATTGACTGTCTATCCTCCTGCTGTGATGATAAGTGTACTTATTACAATGGTATTTATGATGATACCCACAGGAAAGAAGTCTAAGTAATAAGGCAAGTATGATTTGAGGGGAAATAATTATAATGAGTATAACTGTTAATATTTACTATAGCGGAGAAAACGGAAATGCAAGAAAATTTGCTGAGGAAATGGAAAGCAGCGGTACAGCGGAACTGATTCGCTGTGAAGATGGCAATGAAGGCTATGAATATTTCTTTTCACTTAATGATCCTGAAACCGTACTGCTTATAGATAGCTGGAAGGATCAGAAGTCGATAGATAAGCATCATGACTCAGCTATGATGCAGACAATTATCCGGCTGAGAGAAAAGTATGATCTGAGTATGAAGGTTCTGCGATTTATTTCAGACGAAGATGGTATTCCGGATTCTGATGAAAAATATATAAGAAGATAAATATTTTTTAATGAGGTGGATTTTATGTCAGAAAAAAGAAAGCTTGGAAACAGCGATTTGTCCGTAACTTCCGTAGGACTTGGCTGCATGGGATTTTCCCACGCATACGGCGCTCCTACAGAAAAGTCGGAAGCAGTTAAAATGATCCGCAAAGCCTTTGATATGGGCTACAATTTCTTTGACACAGCAGAGTGCTATATCGGAACAAATGCAGACGGCAGTATGTCCTTTAATGAGAAACTGGTGGGCGAAGCACTTCGGGATGTGAGAGACAAAGTAGTTATAGCCACAAAATTCGGAGTTGAACACAGCAGTATGGGACTTCTCACCGACAGCAGTCCCGAAACTATAAGACAAGCTGTGGAGGGAAGCCTTGTGCGTCTTGGCGTGGACTGCATAGACCTTTACTATCAGCATCGTGTAGACCCGAAGGTCGAGCCTGAGATTGTGGCAGATGTCATGAAAGAGCTTATCAAAGAGGGAAAGATCAGATATTGGGGAATTTCCGAGACGGACGAAGCGTACCTACGCAGGGCAAACGCCGTCTGTCCGGTAACAGCGATACAAAACAGATATTCAATGCTTGCAAGGGAACATGAAAAGCTGTTCCCTGTTCTTGAGGAATTAAACGTAGCTTTTGTGGCGTTTTCTCCTTTGGGCAACGGATTCCTTAGCGGAAAATATGACGAAAATTCTAAATTTGAGGATGGAGTGGATTTCCGAAGCCATATGCCGCAGTACACAAAAGATGGTTTTGAAGCCGGCAGGGAACTTATGGAGCTTTTAGGTAAAATGGCGGAGGAAAAGAACGCTACTTCCGGACAGATCTCTCTTGCCTGGATGATGTGCAAAAAGCCGTACATCATTCCCATTCCCGGCAGCCGCAAGGAAGAACGTCTGAAAGAAAATATCGGCTCTAAAGATGTAATTTTATCGGACAAGGAGATCGCTGTAATTGACGATCTGCTTGACAAGATGAATATGCCTGTTTACGGACAGAGTGCTAAAAAGTAAGAATAAAAATACAAGGTATCTGAATTGTGATACCTTGTATTTTTGATTTATTTTTGTTATCATTATCCTTGCTTGTACTGCCGTTCATGCTTATATGATGTCACTTCACCAAAAAATGCACCGCCCAGAATAAGTATTGCACCGATAATCTGCAAAGGCAGCATTTTTTCATGCAGAAACAAAACCGAAAATATCACCGCCGAAAGCGGCTCTAAATATCCGCAGATCGCTACCGTCTGTACAGGCAGATTTCCGATAGAAGAAAAATATAGATAACACCCTATTCCTGTATTGAGCAGACCAAGTATCAGAATAGGCATAACACTTTGAATGGGAATATGAATTGCAAAACCTTGCTTGATTCCCATAAAAACCGCCGCAGTAAGAAAGCTGATAAAAAGCTGTACCGAAGCATTTTCAAGT
>JAFLUI010000186.1 GCA_022508825.1 Oscillospiraceae bacterium | reverse complement strand
TTATGTCTGATACTTCAAGTGTTACAATTCGTGTCGATACTGAGGACAAACGCAGGGCTGAACAGCTATTCAATTCTCTTGGTCTGAATATGTCTACTGCATTTAATATGTTCATCAAGCAGTCATTGCTTTGTGAGGGTCTGCCTTTTGAGGTTTCATTACGAAACAGAAATGACGATTATTTCTACAGTAAGGCAAACACCGAGCATCTTGACCGTTCCATAGCACAGCTTCAATCAGGCAAAGCAAAATCTCACGACTTGATCGAGGTAGACGATAATGAATAAAGTTTTTACCGATGAGGCTTGGGATGATTATATGTACTGGCATACACAGGACAAAAAGACTTTGAACCGTATCAACAAATTAATTGCTTCCATTGATCGCAATCCTTTTGACGGTATTGGAAAGCCTGAACCGCTTAAATATAAGTATCAAGGTTTATGGAGTTGCCGTATTGATGAAACAAACCGCCTTGTATATAAGGTTGAAGATGGGAATCTATATATAATCTCTTGTCGATATCACTACGATTAACTGTTTCGCATTTCCATAACATAATGGCAATGCTTATTGCCGATTACAGAGAGTACACCAAAAAAGGCTGCATTTCAAATCCATGCAGCCTTTAAAAATACTTCTTTTCTGATAGCTTACTAAAAAGGGTCCTCCCCCGAACCCCCTCACTAAAACTTTCATTTATTTTTGAAGAGGCAGGGCTTGCCCTGCCTCTTCAAAAATCGATCAAAGTCTTTGGAAAGGGGTCTGGGGAAAGCCTTTCTTCAGAAAGGTTTTCCCCAGTATATATATTCATTATACGTGAGAGCTTTGCATAAGCTGGCTCGCACGATAAGCTGCAATAGCGGCTTTAGCGTAAATGCTGTTTTTGTCGATGTTATAACGGTCGGACTCACCTTTTTTCAGAAGCTCCTCCTGACGCTCCGCGCTGTTTAGACGCTCTGCAAAAACCAGACCCTTTGTGATCTCCTTTTGCTCACGGGCTCGCTTCTGGTTTATAGCAGCGTTGAGTCTGATATTTTCCAGCATCAGCTCCATTCGCCTGTCCCACCAGGACTCGTCGATCTTATCGATCTCTCTCCGCATAGCTTCCAGCTTTTTTTCGATGTAGGAGTCCTCTTTGGTGGCGCCGATGTGCATGACCTCCACTTCGCCTTTTCCTGCCATTCTGTCGATCTCTGCCTGTATAGAGCTGAGGACAGCCTTTTCGTAGTCGGGGTCATCCTTCATTGCCTGATAGCCCTCCTTGGAGATATCTATAAACAGACTGCCAAAGTTGGACATACGGGAGATGCGGTCGTCGATGTATTTTTTATACTGATCCAGTGTCATTTCCTTCCGAGTCTCTGCCGGGAGAGTGAACTCTATTCCGGCTGTTTTGTTGTTTTTGAATTTACTGTAGAAGTCCCTGTTTTTGTTGTATATTGATATTCCGCCGATCATCATAGAATTACACCTCCATTTAAATTATATGCGGGATACAGCTCACAAGCTAAAGGAACTCACGATGAGACCTGTAATATTTGCTGACATTGAAGCCTTGGCGTATATGTCGGTTTTATTGATATCGGCTTCGTTGGGATCTTCGCCCTTAAGAATCTTCTCCTGACGTACTGCACTGTTCAGCCGTTCAGCAAAAATAAGCTTCCTTGCGATCTCCTTCTGTTCCAGTTCCCGTTTCTGGCGTATGGCAGCATTCAGCCGGATATTTTCCCGCATTTTTTCCATGCGTTCGTCCCACCAGTCCTCGTCCACATTCTGAGTTTTTGTCCGCTCGACATCCGTATTTCTTTCGATCCGGTTTTCTTCCTCGGAGGCACCGATGCGGATGACTGTACTTGGCGCATTTTTGCCGGCTTGTTCCATTCTGTCAATCTCCGCCTGTATTTTGTCCAGGACAGCTTTTTCATATTCCGGGTCATTTTTCATTGCCATATAGCCTTCGTCGGATATATCTGCAAGCAGGCTGTCAAGGTCTGACATCCGGGAAATACGGTCGTCGATATACAGCTTGTACTGGTCAAGGGTCATGCCTTCTCTCAACCAGTCAGGGAGGGTGAACTCAATTCCCGATCCGGTTCTGTTATTGTTTCTGAATTTGCTGTAGAAGTCCTTGTTTGTGTTATTACCTGATACTCCGCCGATCATCATAAGCTCATCCTCCTTCTTTGTGTGATCTTGTGTGCGGTCTCAATTGGTCAAGAGCAAGTCACTAAGGGTCGATATCATTACTCTTGTAATGTACCAGCCGTTAGTCTTAAGCTCTCACTTATAATATCGGCATAAGAACGAGGAACTTTTGGAAATTCACGAAAAATTAACAGATACTTCTTTACAAATACAAAAGGTTGTGATTTGATATGTCATGAACAACAAAAAAACGGACTCCGTCCTGTTCAAAAGGACGGAGTCCGTAATAAATCTAAGTAATTGTTGAGTGACTTTCCAACCGGAGCCGCCTGCGCTTTTCTGACGCCTTGCTGCACCCTGTCTTCCCGCCGCCTGTTCTCGCCGTCTGTTCTCGCCGGGGGATCAGTTCACAACGGTTCTCTCAGTTTCCTTATCGAAGATGTGAACCTTGTTAGGATCGATAGCAACCTTGATAGTATCCTGAGGACGTGCTGTAGAACGAGGATCAACACGAGCTGTGAGAGGAATACCTTCGCAGTTCAGGTACAGGAATGTCTCAGCACCCATCATTTCAGTGATCTCAACGTTAGCGTCGATCACACCGGTCTTAGCAGCGGAGAGGAACATTTCCTCATCGTGGATGTTCTCGGGACGAACGCCCATGATAACTTCCTTGTCAACGTACTCGGAAAGTACGAGCTCTTCAACCTTAGCCTCGGGAAGCTCAACATAGTATTTCTTTCCGCGGGAGGTCTTGGTGTCCTCGGAGCCGAACTCGATAGCAAATTTGCCGTCGATCTTTCTGAGAACAGCGTCAACGAAGTTCATCTGAGGTGAACCCATAAATCCTGCAACGAACTGGTTAACAGGGCTTGTATAGAGGTTCTGAGGAGAATCTACCTGCTGGATGAAGCCGTCCTTCATAACAACGATACGGTCACCCATTGTCATAGCCTCTGTCTGGTCGTGAGTTACGTAGATAAATGTAGTACCCAGCTTCTGGTGGAGCTTGGAGATCTCGGTTCTCATCTGTGCACGGAGCTTCGCATCCAGGTTGGAGAGAGGCTCGTCGAGGAGGAATACCTGAGGCTCACGAACGATAGCACGTCCAAGAGCAACACGCTGTCTCTGACCGCCGGAGAGAGCCTTCGGCTTTCTGCTGAGCAGGTGGGAGATATCGAGTATTTTTGCAGCTTCCTCAACCTTACGGTTGATCTCGTCCTTAGGAACCTTACGGAGCTTAAGACCGAAAGCCATGTTATCATATACAGTCATATGAGGATACAGAGCGTAGTTCTGGAAAACCATCGCGATATCTCTGTCCTTAGGAGCAACGTCATTTACGAGACGGTCGCCGATGTAAAGCTCTCCTTCGGAAATTTCCTCAAGACCTGCGATCATACGAAGGGTTGTAGACTTACCGCATCCTGAAGGACCAACAAGGATAACGAATTCCTTGTCTCTGATTTCAAGGTTAACGTCTGAAACGGCAACAACGCCGCCGGGGTATTTCTTATAAATGGATCTGAGTG
>JAFLUI010000185.1 GCA_022508825.1 Oscillospiraceae bacterium | reverse complement strand
TACCTCGGCACTGGAGGAAAGTCTTGATACTGAGTCGGAGGATTACTCTGCCGAGACAGCTGCACAGCAGCTCAGTGCATTTGCACAGAGCTTTACCGTAAACGATGTCGTGACTGTGACACTTCAGGACGAAGAAACTCTCGAGACCGAGGACATTGAGGTAACAGGTGAGGATCTTATTGCTGCGGCAGGACTTTATGAAAAATACAGCGGCGAACCTGATCCGGCAGATTACGGCGTATGGGTACCCGGTGTGCCTGCGGTCATCGAAAGCGGTCTGGACGCTGTAAACTGTGCAGACTGGCTGAAAGGTCTTATCCTTGACGGAATCGTGGCAGGCGTTGGAGCGGTTCTTGGCTTTGTTCCGCAGATGCTTGTGCTGTTCATCTTCCTTGCATTTCTTGAATCCTGCGGCTACATGGCTCGTATCGCATTCGTTATGGATAGGATTTTCAGAAAGTTCGGTCTTTCGGGAAAGAGCTTTATTCCCATGCTCATCGGTACAGGCTGCGGTGTTCCCGGAATAATGGCGAGCCGTACTATCGAAAACGAGCGTGACCGCCGTATGACCATAATGACTACGACATTTATTCCTTGCGGAGCAAAAGTACCGTTTATTGCTATGGTAGCGGGAGCTATTTTTGGCGGCTCGGCATGGGTAGCTACTTCGGCGTACTTTATCGGAGTTGTGGCGATCATCATCTCGGGAATTATCCTTAAAAAGACGAGAATGTTTGCAGGCGAGCCTGCGCCCTTTGTCATGGAACTTCCTGCATATCATATGCCGACAGTTTCAAACGTACTCCGCTCAATGTGGGAGCGCGGCTGGTCGTTCATCAAAAAAGCCGGAACGATAATCCTTCTTTCGACAATTGCAGTATGGTTCACATCATTCTTCGGATTTATTGACGGAAGCTTCAGAATGCTTGAAGAAGATCAGATCGAATACAGCATACTTGCGTACATCGGAAATGCCTTTGCGTGGATATTCAAGCCCTTGGGCTGGGGTGAATGGCAGTCGGCAGTAGCGGCGGTAACGGGTCTTGTGGCAAAGGAGAACATTGTCGGAACAATGGGCATACTCTACGGCGGAACAGAGGCTTACACGAACATGGCTGCTGCATTCACAGCGGCAAGCGGAATGTCCTTCCTCATATTCAATCTTCTTTGCGCACCCTGCTTTGCGGCTATCGGAGCTATCAAGCGTGAGATGAATAACGCAAAGTGGACATGGTTCGCTATCGGATACGAGTGCGGATTTGCCTATGCCGTTTCACTCTGTGTATATCAGATAGGCTCGCTCATTGCAGGAAACGGAAACATTATCGGTGTTATAGCCTCGGGACTTATCATCATAGCTATGCTGTATCTCCTGCTGAGACCTTATAAAGAACGTGTGAGAACATCAAGGAGGGCGTTGCAGTCATGAATCCCGGAACTATTGTAGTTTTGCTGATAGTTGCTGCAATCGTGGCGCTGATACTCTTTTCCATGATAAGGAACAAGAAAAAGGGGAAGTCCTCATGCAGCTGCGGCTGCGGAAGCTGTCAAAACTCATCACTGTGTCACAGCAGTAAAAATATCAAAGAATAATAAATTTCAAAGGAGAATTTTTATGAAGAAAAAACTCAGTTCATTTATCAGTTTTGCCGCTTGTACGGCTACAGCTTTATCGGCAATGCCGTTTGCGGTAAATGCACAGGACGGCGATGTTATCTACGGAACGATGAATATTCCATACGCTGACTTCTATGCCTCAGAGCTTGCAGGGAGCGCGAACGAATACGAGGTTGATGCTGTTTCCTCCGCAACCACATCAAAATGGAGCAAAAACGGAGAGGGAGAGCTTTTCGAGGGTACATATAACGAGGCAAACCCGGACGGAACAGGCACTATTCTCGGAGTAACGTACCCTGTTGCAATCACTCAGGCGGAGCTTAACTCTCTCGGAAGCAGTAATTATGGATTTGCACCTCTTGACAGTGAACCGGCAGCATATAAGATTGTAACAGTAGAAAACGGTAAAGCTGCGTTTTCAGCAGTTCAGGACAACTCACCGGTAGTTATTACGGACGCTGTGCCTACGATAACCACCGAATCCCCGTGGGGTGATTACGTTATTGATATTAAAGGAACTCCGAGCGATATGGGAGCAATTTACGGCGCTGTATTTAGGACTGAGAGCGGCGAAAGCTATGCAATGCGTCATGAGGAAAATATCTGGAGAGGAGAGTTTGCGTGGTCGTCCGGCTTTAAGACAAGCGAACCTCACGGAAATACTCTTTCATACGAGAATTTCGTGGGACTTATGGGCGAAACGATAAATGAGATCGTTTACATAACTGCTGACGGCTATATCACGGTGAATACTTCACTTTATGTTCCGGTCAAGTTCAGCGGTAACGTATCTGTTAGTGATTCATCAGCGGGAACGGGTAAAACAACCGTAACTATAGAAGGCTTCCCCGATGATTATGTTAAAGAGTACAGCGTAGACGGTCTTGCTGCTGAGATCAGCGATACTGAAATATCCTACAGTAACGCACTTCCCGGAAAGTATACGCTCAAGGTGAGTGATAAAAACGGAATATACGCCGATGTTTCCGCAAGTTTTGTGCTTTCCACCGATGAGATCCCGGCGGTTTATTCTGACAATAGGTTAGTTAAGGCAAACGGAGTGTACGATGCAGTATTCTCAAATTATATCAAAAATATAGCTTCTGTTTCTGTAAACGGAAAGTCGTACAGCGCATCGGGGAAAGGCTCAACAAAGATCATAGGCGATGACGGTACGATTGATTTTACAGCCTCGTCCCGTGACGGAAATGTGTTTGACGGAAGCGGAACATACACTGTTTCTGTTGTGGCAACAGGTTATAATATTCCGCTTGAATTCATAATCTCCAATGATATTGATAACTCTTCGGAAACTGTTACAACGACAGTCAATACCACTACAAATTCCGTAACAACTACAACAAAAGCTACGACAACCAATTCGACTACAACAGCTAAACAGTCAACCTCTGACAGTCCTAAAACAGGTGTTGGCGGAGTGGCGATTCCGGCTATGCTTCTTGCGGCAGCAGCGGTAACTGCCGGAGCTTCAAGGAAGAAAAATAAGTGATCTACAATTTCTGATAGTTTCCTTTCCTGTGGACTAATGCCCATTCCATCTATTCGGGAATGGGCTGAAATCCGCAGAAAAATCAAAATCAACGAAAGGTTATTTATAATGCTATTTCTTATTTCTCTTATTATTGCAGGAACATTTGCGTTTTTCTGTGGGAAGCCGCTGAAAAAACATTCCTGCATTTTTTATGGGGCGGCTGTGATAATTACCGTTATTACTGTATTTGTCGTAAAAGCCGATCTTCATTCATTACCTGTATTTTTAAACAGCTACATTATCCCATTATTCACAAGAGGAGCGCTTGCGACTGCTTTATGGTGTGTCGTTATGTGGACTGGCGCACTTCCTAACGGTTCAGCTCCCATAAAAAAACTGATGCCCATAAGAGGAGAGCTTTCCATATTTGCGGCTATTCTTACTCTGGGGCATAATATAGGCTTCGGTCAGACATATTTCGTGAGGCTGTTTACCGATTACAGCAGAATGAGCAGCTCGCAAATCGCTGCAAGCGTGCTGACTATCATAATGCTTGTAATTATGATACCGCTT
>JAFLUI010000184.1 GCA_022508825.1 Oscillospiraceae bacterium | reverse complement strand
AGCGAATGGGCTATCGGCGAGCAGGAGTTCTCCAACCTGAAGCTTGGCGGATACATCGCACCCTCTACCGAGACCCAGGCTATGGAAGACTGGGCAGGCGACTGGGAAGGCTGGGCTGGAAACACAGGTCACGCCGCTATCTTCTCCGAGGCGTTCTGGACCTTCCAGAATACATGGAACACCCCCGGATATCATGAGAATTACAATCTTGATATCGTTCCCTATGTTATCCCTGCTGTTTCCGACGCGGACGCAGGCGCAGGACACCACTCCATCGCCACCATCGACTACGGCGGGATCACCACCTCCTGCAAGTATCCCCGTGAGGCTTATGAGCTTCTGAAGTTCATGTCCTACGGTATTGACGGATGGTACACACGCTGCGAGATCTACTCAGACGAGTCCATTGTCAACGCTCTGGGCAGCGCTCTCAAATACGACGTAATGCCTGTGCCTATCACCAAGGATGCAGGGGTATGGGATGCTTACATCGCAATGTTCTGCGCAGGTATGGACGATGAGCACGTACAGCTCTGGAGAGACTACTTTGCATCCTGTATGCAGCCTATCTCCTTCGGCTGGACAAATATCGCAGGCTACTGGAACTTCTGTGACGAGTACTTCAATGCCATCGGTATCCACGACCTTGTAGACAACGGAACAGCTCAGGCTGCCGACTACGTTGAGGAGGCAAACCGCAAGGCAAACTACTATCACGCTCAGGCTATGATCGACTACTTCGGACCTGACGCTTACAACGTTCTCAGCGAGTCCGAGCTTGCAGAGTATCAGCAGATGGTTGCTGACAACCAGTAAACCGAATTGATTTGTATTCATTCCCCATGGGATGAAATACCATGGGGATGAAAATAGAAAGGAGTTTATCAATGAAAACTAAAAAATTATTGGCACTTATTACCGCACTTGCTGCAGCGGTATCAATGGCTGCCTGCAACGGCGGCGGAACTGACGATACAGGTGCAAACGAGCCCGCAGCAACTACTGCTGCAGGCGGAGACAATGATGCAGGCTCTGCAGATGCAGGTTCATCTGAGGAGGAGGCAAAGCCCGAGGTAGTGGCTGAGCCTATCCCCGACAATCCGCTTATCCACCTTGACTTTGAGAGCACTGACGGTCTCAGGGCTGTTACACAGGTGGAAAACGACGGCTCTGTTCCCGAGGGCATCACCTTTGCCATCAAGGACAGCGACCACCCCATCCTCATTGCTGAGGGTCAGGGTGCTGTGGGAAATGCTCTGTACCTTGACGGCAAATACGGCGTTGATTTCGATATGGTACAGATCCCCGACGACAGCTACACCATCTCCTTCTGGTACAATGCTGACCGTGTTTCGACCTACGGTCCTGTTGTTCAGATAGGACGCAATCTGGCAGGTGCAGCCGACCCTGTAACATGGCTCAACGTAACAAAGTCCACATGGGGCGATAACTCAGCTGACATCTTCCCTGTTGTATGGAACAGGAATTCCTCCATCGGCACTGAGGTAAGCGCAGACGGCGTATGGCCATGGATCTATGCAATGGATAACATGGAGCACGGTAAGCGCGAATGGTGCCTGCTCACCTTCGTTCTTGACGGAAACCGCTATGTTGCAGATGACGGCATGGAGCGTATTGCTACCAGGTTCTATCTGGACGGCGAGCTGAAATGGGAGGCTAATGCCGAGAATATGTACTATCAGGGCATCTCTCCCGAGATCCTTGCAGGCGACGGTATTGAGGCTCACATCGGTATCAACTACTGGGATACCATCTACAAGGGCTTCATAGATGAGCTGTATGTATTTGATGAAGCTCTTACTGACGGTCAGGTAAAGACCCTCTTTGAGATGGGCAATCCTCCTGCAAGTCCTGTTGCTCCCGAGTCTGAGGGCGGCAGCGAGCCTGAAGCAGAGCCCGAGCCCCTTCCCGCAGCACCTGTTGACAGCAGCGCTATAGACACTCTCGGTACTCCCGACCGTGTTCTGGGCTTCTGGGGCGACACAACTGACGGATATGAGCTGGCTGACGGTGCAACACTGAAATTCAAGCTCAACAACTATTCCGACGGTGTAAACAACTGGGATAACTTTGTTGTGGCATTTACAAATACCGCTGTCAAGACCGATCTTGTAGCAAGCCCTGACAACTACGACGGCTATGCCGAGTATGCTGTTCTCCGTGCTGATGCTTTCGGCTGGGGCGACGAGGCTTATGATGCATCATTTGAAATGTCCTGGACTGACTGGGCTGCATGGCTGGCTCTTATGACCGATGCCGATGTAGATATGTCCGTAACAAGAAACGGCGGCGAGGTAACAGTGAACTACACCTTCACAGGTGCTGACGGCACAGCAATGACCGAGACTGCTGTTGTTAAGTCCACCATGACTGCTGACTCTCCTGTTTATGTACATCTGACAGGTGAAGCTGCTTACATAGAGCTTCTCAGCGTTGAATAAGTCTTACACACGATAAGCCTTGCGGGGCTTTTGCGAAAGCCCCGCTTTTCCAAGGACAGAAAGGCAGGACTTTCCGTCTTTGGAAAAGTGAACGCACGGCGTCACGATTTTGAACGGTGAAAGGAAAGTTTTCATATGGATAATAAGCTTACATTCAACAAGCCCTGGATCATGCAGAGAGCGGATCCTTATGTATACCGGCACACAGACGGGAGCTATTATTTCACTGCCTCTGTTCCTGCATATGACCGCATCATACTCCGCAGATCGGACACTCTGGCAGGACTTGCGGAGGCTGAGGAAAAGACCCTCTGGCACTGTCATGAAAAGGGTCCTATGAGCAAGCATATCTGGGCACCGGAGCTGCATCATGTGTTCGGAAAGTGGCACATCTACTATGCAGGAGGGGAGATAGACGATCCCTGGAAGATACGTCCCTATGTGCTGCGGTGCGAGGGGGATGACCCCCTCAATGATACATGGACGGAGCTTGGAATGATGAATGCCCATGAGGCTGACGAGTTTTCCTTCCGTGCTTTCTCCCTTGATGCTACAGTTTTTCAGTGCGGGGACGCACATTACTATGTCTGGGCGGAAAAGGTGGGCGTAGGCAGACAGATATCGAATCTGTACATAGCCCGCATGAAGGACGGAAATCATCTTGACACGGTGCAGGTGCTGCTGACGACTCCCGACTACGACTGGGAGCGCAGGGGCTTTTGGGTCAACGAGGGTCCTGCGGTGATAAAGCGGGACGGAAAAATTTATCTGACCTATTCTGCCAGCGACACAGGCGTCAACTACTGTATGGGAATGCTTACTGCCGATGAAGGCTCCGATCTTCTGGATCCCCTCAGCTGGAAAAAGGAGCGTCACCCCGTACTTGGAACAGACTGGGACAGAGGGATCTACGGACCGGGACACAACTCCTTTACAACGGATGAGGACGGAAAGGATATACTGGTGTTCCACGCCAGAACAGAACCTGAAATAGAGGGGGATCCTCTCTATAATCCTAATCGGCATACAATGCTCCAGCCCATATGCTGGGCGGATGGGAAACCGGTCTTCAGCTATGATAATGCCTGAAGCGTCAACTGTCAGACAGAAACCAAATAAATTTAATCAGGAGGGTCAAATATGGCAAGCTTGTCTTTAAAACATATCTACAAGATCTATCCCAATGGCTTTGAAGCGGTAAAGGACTTCAATCTGGAGGTTGAGGACAAGGAGTTTATCATCTTTGTCGG
>JAFLUI010000183.1 GCA_022508825.1 Oscillospiraceae bacterium | reverse complement strand
AGAGCAGCAACAACGTCCAGATAGAGAGGCTCGCCCAGAGAACCGGGTTCCTTTGTTCTGTCCAGAACAGAGATCTGAGTAACGGTGTCGGGGATAGCTTCGATGAGCTTGTCTGCACAGAAGGGTCTGTAAAGACGTACCTTAACAAGACCCAGCTTGCAGCCTTCCTTGTTATTCAGGTAGTCGATAGTTTCAGCGATAGTATCACATACAGAACCCATAGCGATGATGATATGCTCAGCATCGGGAGCTCCGTAGTAGTTGAAGAGCTTGTAGTCTGTACCGATCTTCTTGTTGACCTTGTTCATGTAGTCCTCAACAACAGAGGGGAACTTGTTGTAAAATTCGTTACAAGCCTCACGAGCCTGGAAGAAGATATCGCCGTTCTGAGCAGTACCGCGGAGAACAGGATGCTCGGGGTTGAGGGAACGGTCTCTGAATGCCTGAGCAGCCTTCTTGTCAAGCAGGCTCTCAAGATCCTTGTCTTCCCATACCTCGATCTTCTGGATCTCGTGGGAGGTACGGAAGCCGTCAAAGAAGTGGAGTACAGGAACTCTGCCCTTGATAGTTGAAAGGTGAGCAACAGCGCCCAGATCCATAACCTCCTGAACGTTTGAAGCACAGAGCATAGCGAAGCCGGTCTGACGGCAGGCATAAACGTCGGAGTGGTCGCCGAAGATGTTGAGAGCGTGAGAAGCTACGCATCTTGCGGAAACGTGGATAACGCAGGGAAGGAGCTCGCCGGCGATCTTGTACATATTAGGGATCATCAGCAGCAGACCCTGAGAAGCGGTGTAGGTGGTTGTGAGCGCACCTGCGGAAAGTGAGCCGTGTACAGTACCTGCGGCACCTGCTTCAGACTGCATTTCTGCAACCTTGACAGGCTGACCGAAAAGGTTTTTCTTGTCCTTAGCAGCCCACGCGTCAGTTACCTCCGCCATAACGGAGGAGGGAGTGATGGGGTAGATAGCAGCAACATCTGTGAAGGGATATGACACCCATGCAGCAGCGTTGTTACCGTCCATGGTTTGCATTTTTCTTGCCATGTTGGACAGTCCTCCTAAATAAAATTGTATGACTTTACATACGTTATTCCTATTTTACCATAAACTATTTTCTTTGTAAAGTATTTTTTGGTTAAAAATTCTGAATTTTTTACTGGATGACTGCTTTTTTTGAAACAAACCTTACAAGGGTTTTTCTTGACAAGAGATGTGAAATGTATTATAATAGAAAATGAACTGATAATTATAATATGAATACTGAAAAAGGGGGAATTGTATGGACAGGCGTCTGAATATCGGTCTGATGATAAGCCATCTTGACGAAGACTATGCTGCCACAGTCTGCCGGGGAGCTATCATCGGCGCAGAGGAAATTGACGCTAACCTTTTTATTTTTCCCGGAAGCTACATAGACGGTGTTTATTCTGACGAGGAGTCCGGCAAATATCAGTATCAGTATAATACACTGTTTTCTTATGCCTTCCCGGAGGATATAGATGTGCTTCTTGTTCTTGCAGGAACTATAGGAAACTGTATTTCCGATGAAAGAAAAAAAGAGTTTTTACATGGATTTGACAATATCCCTGTAATTACTATTGCCAGTGAGATAGAAGGATACCCTTCTGTATGCTTTGACAACAAAAGCGGTATCCGTGAATGTGTGGAGCATCTTATAAAGGATCATAAATGTACAAGGATAGGCTTTGTAAGCGGTCCTGAAACAAACAGCGAGGCTGCCGAAAGAATGAGCGCCTATGCTCAGGTACTGCAGAGACACGGCATAATGTTCGATCATAATAAGATAGTATACGGAAATTTTTCACCCTACAGTCAGGATGTTGTGCGGGAGCTTCTGGACAGGTGTCCCGATCTTGAAGCTATCGTTTTTGCAAATGACGGCATGGCAATGGGAGCATATGACGTCTTTGAGGAACGGGGCATGGAAGTGGGACATGATATCCTTGTGACAGGCTTCGACAATATGCCTGATTCGGCTATCCTCGCTCCGCCTCTTACAACGGTAATGGCAGACGCGACCGAGCTTGGGTACAACGCTGTCATCGAGTGCCTGAAGCTGAGGGATAATATCCCCCTCAGAAGCATAAAGGTACGCTCCACTATGGTAAAGCGCCGCTCCTGCGGATGTACAGGCTACTCGGGTCCTTATGACAGAAAAGCTTCACAGAAGAACGTCTTTGTATTCAATCACTATATGTGCCGCAGTGACGAACAGACAGCGTCTGTACTGTGCAAATACATCTTTGACAACTATAAGACCAGCAGTGAGATCCCCGGGATCATGGAAGGATTTACAAAGTATTTCAGAAAGATGTTCGAGGTTCTTAAGTCTGACGATCAGGGAGGCATCACTCTTACAGAGGAAGCAAAGGAATATATCCCCGAGGGCTTTGAGGATCTTATGACGAGCAAAAATATGAAGTATATCGACCATGATAAAATGTGCAGAGTAATAGACTATCTGACAGACCGTTTTTCCACTGTACTGGAAAGCGCAGAGGATAAAAAGGACATTGCGCTTATCTTCATGAGTGTGTATCAGATCTACATAAAAGCAGCCCTTATACACTGTGAAGACCGTGTGGACGATATGAAGACATTCTCCTTGTACACCAACTCTATCACAAAGGATCTGCTCCTTTTTGACAGCTATGATGACTTTGCTTACGGCTCTATTACCGGCAAGCTGAGGGCTCTTAATATAAGAAGCAGCTATCTTTATATGTTCGAGGACACTATAGTCCATAAAAAAGACCAGAAATGGGAGCCTCCTGCAAGAGTGCTTTTTAAATCCTACCACAACGGTCAGATACTGGAGGAGATCCCTGCAGGGGATCAGGCGCTTTCGGTACGCCGGCTGTTCGATCATGAATATATCCCTAAGGACAGACGGTTCACCATGGTGCTGTCCGGATTATTTCTTAATGAGGATCACTACGGACTGCTTCTCTGCGAGCTTGACCCAAGCTACTTCTACTATATAAACTCCCTTGTTGCGCATCTTTGTGCGGCAATGAAAATACTCCGTATTATTCAGGACAAGGAGGCTATCTATCAGGAGCATGAACAGACTCTTGCAGAGATAAAGGAAAAAAATCTGCATCTTGATGCTGTCTCCAAGCTTGACGACCTTACGGGAGTCTATAACCGCAGAGGATTTTTTGATAAGGCAGACGGCATCATCTCATCTCCGTTAAACGACGGCAGGGCTGCAATGGTGGTCTTTGCGGGACTTGACAGTCTGGGACTGATAAACGACAGCTACGGTCATGAGGACGGTGACTTTGCAATAAAAAGTGCGGCGAAGATACTGAGTGATTCCTTTAAGAGCCCGGATATTATCGGACGCATAGGCGGAGGTGAATTTTCCGTTCTTGCGATGACGGACAGCGAAGGCACGGAGGATGAGATAATAAAAGCAGTCCGTGACCGCATACAAAAAACCGCAGATGATCTTAACATGGCTCATGACAAGCCCTACACCGTACATATGAATGTCGGTGTCTACTTATTCAAGTGCGGCTCTGACATAGAGCTTTCAAAGATAATTGCGCAGGCGGACAATTATATCCATACCGATTTTTCCTGACGGCACAACAAAAAAATGATCCCCCGCGGCTGTGGGGGATTTTGTTGACATATGGGAAAATATGTGCTAAAATTTAAATAGGGCGTATCAATAAAACGGTAGGCGGTCAAATCTTCCCTCGGAAACGGGGGTGAGCTTTAT
>JAFLUI010000182.1 GCA_022508825.1 Oscillospiraceae bacterium | reverse complement strand
GCTTTTCGTAGTATCCCACAAGCTTGCCGCTGTCGTCCCGCAGAGCTATCATGTAGACGTCCTTATTTTCCTTTGCGTTGTAAAAGGTGTAGACCCTGTTGTTGTCCGTACTTTTTGAGAACCAGTCCACCACCTGTTTTATCTTTTCATTTGCAGCGGGAGTATGACAGTCAAGCAGGGACTTTCCCATAAGCTCATAACCTCCGCTCTTTTTGTATCTTTCCGCCGCTGCCGGATTCATATAAACAATATCATGTTCAAGGTTGCAGATCACCACCGCAGCGGTGTCCATGTCGATCACACTTTTGAAAAATACTGAAAGCTCCATAAAAATCCTCCATTATAATAAAATAAAAAATGACTGTTTATTTCAGAAAACAACATAACTGCCCAACAGAAGCTGCTTCCCAATCGGGAGTATATTCGTCACTTAAAGGTTTTTGTACAGAATGCAGCCCCTGTCTGATCCATATAGTTTTCATTCCCGACTTTTTAGCAGGCATTATATCGTTATCAAGCCTGTCACCGACCATAGCAATTTTTGACGGACTGCAGCCGGCTTTCTTTATTGCATATTCAAAAAAGGCTATATCAGGCTTAAACATATTTTCCGTCTCTGATAGTAAGCATATATCAAAAAAATCATATATCCCATCACGTTTTAATCTTTCAAGAGTGGTCGATGGCTGATTTGCTAAAATGCCAAGCTTGTATTTCTTTGAAAAAATTTGCAGCATATCATATACACCGTCAAATAATACTTCCTTTTCGCTGGAATATGGATAATTGGCTGTGATTCCAAGGTGTTCTCTTGCATAAGTGAATGGAGAGGCAGCATAAGAAGCCGCACCACATTCCATCTGTTTAATAAATTCATCAGGAGAAATGCCGCACTTACTTTTTTCGATCAGAGAAATGACCCGTTCATATTCAGAAAATTTTTCGTCATACAACGTGTTCCCCACATCAAATAAGATCCATTCAAGTTCCATATTACTCACCAATAACACGATCTGCCGACTGTTCGGGATGATACTCATTAAAATATTTTCGTTCAGCAGGAAAATATCTGTTTTCATATTTATCAATTATCTGCTGCTCATTACCTATGTATGTATCGCGTTTCAATACTCTTGTCATTCTTACATCTTCGGGAACATCAATATAAATCATATAATCAAAAATCCCCTGTAATTCTTTTCTTTGCAGAAATATCCCCTCTGCAACAATAACCGTTTTCTCAATTACGTCATAGTTTTTTGTAATGTAACGATCATTGTCTTTGTCATACAATTCAATTTCAATACTGCTGTTTATTTTGTTTTTAATTTGATTTATTATTTTATTGAAATAATCATATCTCCATTGCAGATCGTAGTAACATTGCCATTCCGGATACGCAGAATTATATCTGACTGCTTTTACATTGATAAAATCATCAATATGCAGTAAAATGGTGTGTACATTGTGATGCTCAATTTCGGAACAAATCTCTTCCGAAACGGTGCTTTTGCCTGCACCGCCTAATCCGTCTATGCCAACAACAGCTATATCAGTATCAGTGAGAAGCTTCAGAATGGAATTACAAATATCTTTCATTTTTGATCTCCTTTATAAAATCAGCATAGAATCTCCCAGAGAGAAAAATCGATATCTCCGGTCGACAGCCTTTTTATATGCGTTCATGGTGTTCTCATGCCCCATAAATGCGGACACAAGCATGATAAGCGTGCTTTCCGGCAGATGAAAATTGGTGATAAGCCCGTCAAGGACTTTAAATTCAAATCCGGGATATATAAAAATATCAGTGTATCCGCTGCAGGCTTTTATCTCCCCGTATTTTTCCGCAATGCTTTCCAGAGTGCGGCAGGAGGTAGTCCCCACGGCAATGACCCGTCCCCCCTCTGCCTTTGTCTGACGGATAAGCTCTGCGGTCTCCTCTGGCATGAAGTAATGCTCGCTGTGCATTTTGTGATCTGTGACACGTTCCTCCTTTACCGGACGGAAAGTCCCCAATCCCACATGAAGAGTCACATAGGCGAGATTTATCCCCCTGTTTTTCAAGTCAGCGAGCATTTCCTCGGTGAAGTGCAGTCCCGCAGTTGGAGCCGCCGAGGAGCCAAGCTCTCTTGAATACACCGTCTGGTACCGTTCCTTGTCCTCTAATTTTTTTGTAATATAGGGTGGAAGCGGCATCTGTCCTATATCTTCAAGAGCAGTAAAAAAGTTTCCCTCACACTGAAATTTTACAATGCGGTTACCCTCTTCCACGGTTTCCAGCACTTCCGCTCGAAGCCTGCCGTCACCGAAAGAAAATTTTGCCCCCGGCTTTGCTTTTTTTCCGGGACGGACAAGAGTTTCCCACAGCTTGTCCCCCTTTTGTTCCAGCAGAAGAAATTCAACTACCGCTCCTGTGCCATCCTTTACTCCGAAAAGTCTTGCAGGAAGCACACGGGAATCGTTCATAACAAGCAGATCACCCTTTTTAAGGTAATTGCATAAGTCATAGAAATGGGAATCCTCAGTTTCCCCCGTTTTACGGTCTACCTTGAGCATACGGGAGTGATTTCTCGGCTCTATCGGAGTCTGGGCGATAAGCTCCTCGGGAAGCTCGTAAAAGAAATCGGAGCGTTTCATATCGGAGGGGACTTTCTCTTTCTCAAAGCATACGCAGTCAAGGTCGAACATAGCAGAGATCACAGGAACCGCCCAGTTCCCTGCTTTTGCAGAGTTTTTGACAGTGATCTGCAGGGCATTTTTGTTATACTCCGAAAGCAGGTCATGGAGAGCGTCTGCATTTCTCCCGAACCACTGAGGAAAACCAAACTGCTCTGATACATAGTCATAAAATTTTTCCTTGGTGTCAAGTATAGTAAAATCAATATCAATATTTTTCATCAGTACACCTCAATATCAATAAAGCTGTGTAAAGCTTTCGTAGTGGTCATCGGTATAGAAAATAAGACCGTCGTTTGAGAAGATGACACGCTCGCTTCCCCGGTATCCGCCGTCGTAGTTTACGTCACACTCGGTATATTTCCTGCCCTTTTCGGTTGGCAGGAGCCCCTCGTAATTTCCGAAATGATCTCCCCCTATGCTTTTGCCCGGAGCAACATCCCACAGGTTTCCCTTAGAGCTGTCCCATCCAAGAGCCTTCGCCTCGGATTTGGTTATAAAATTATTTGGGAGAGTCCCGAAAGTGTGTATGTACTCTGCAACGTCCTCCGGAGTGGTATAGCTGCCGTCCTTTTCCACCGAAAGTTTTTCGACATCGCTTTCGGTGGGGTTTGTTTCTTCCGGATAGTCTGATATTTCAGCATAAGCAGTGTCCGGCAAGGCTTCATCCGTTTCGGAAATACTTTCCTCTGTTTCAGACTCAGTTTCCGTTTCAGTATCTGAAAGTGTGGTACTTTCGGTCCCGGAAAATTCTTCTGAAGACTGAGTGTAGCTTGTGAGCTCCGGCTTTGGAATTTCTTCCTCCGATTCAAATGTTACATAAACGCAGGAGCTTAACATTACCGCAGACAACAATGCAGGAACAATCTGGAGTAAAAGCTTTTTCATAACATCCTCCTAAATAATTATAAAAATCTATTGACAAAAGAAATATTATTGTATATAATGTTATTATACCGATAGAGGCGCAGTAAAGATCAGTACCGAACCAGAGACAGCCATGTCGCTTGCATGGTCCGGGAAAGGCGATACTGCCGAAGGATTCCGTCCGGCAAACGGTTTTCTGGCTGCATATCAAACAGGTGTGCGGCTGTCATCATTATGATGGAGTGCTATCGACATACATATGTCAGTATTTCTATTATATAGTATGACGGGTCGGTTTGCAACCGATTTTTT
>JAFLUI010000181.1 GCA_022508825.1 Oscillospiraceae bacterium | reverse complement strand
AACAAGTCTCAGGTCATCACAGGTCTGAGAAGAGTTTCCAAGCCCGGTCTTCGTATTTATTCAAGCTGCGAGGATATGCCCAAGGTCATGAAGGGACTGGGCATCGCTATCGTTTCCACTTCAAAGGGCATCATGACCGATAAGAAGGCAAGAGAGCTTCATGTCGGCGGCGAAGTCCTTGCATTCGTATGGTAAGGAGGAACAGGTAAATGTCAAGAATAGGCAGAAAGCCCATTACTGTTCCTGCAGGCGTTGATGTTAAGATCGACGGCTCCACCGTTACGGTAAAGGGACCCAAGGGCACACTTACAAATACCTTCAGCAAGGAAATTTCCATCAAGCATGAGGGTACTGAGATAATTGTTGAGCGTCCGTCCGAGAGCAAGCTTCACAAGTCTCTCCACGGTCTCACAAGAACACTCATAAACAACATGGTAGAGGGCGTTACAAACGGCTATGCAAAGTCTCTGGACATCGAGGGTGTAGGTTACCGTGCTCAGAAGCAGGGCAAGAACCTTGTTATGAACCTGGGTTACTCACATCAGGTGATCGTTCCCGAGATCGAGGGCATCACCATTGACGTTCCCGCTCCCAACAAGATCGTTATAAACGGTATCGACAAGCAGAAGGTCGGTCAGTTCGCAGCAGAAGTCCGCGAAAAGAGACCCCCCGAGCCGTACAAGGGCAAGGGTATCCGTTACACAGGCGAGAGGATCATCCGCAAGGAAGGTAAAGCCGGTAAGGGTAAGAAGTAATGGGTGCCGGGCTGACGGGACGGCGAGATGGGCAGCGGTCGGTTGAAGGCAGCTGGACGTTTGGCAGGTCGGTCGGACGGTGCACCGGTTTAGTAAAAGTATCCTATTGTATAGGAGCATGGGACAGTTGGCAAAGGGAGGTATAAACTATCTCCGTTACCGAGCCACAAACTCACAGGTTACTTCAGAACTAAGTAACGAAAAGGGTAAAGGCTCAGCCTTTCTACTATGCTCCGGTTGAAAAGGAGTTGAAATTATCATGGTAAAGCAGATAAACAGAAAAGCTGCAAGAGCAAAAAGACAGCTTCGTGTACGCTCCAAGATAAGCGGCACGGCAGAATGTCCCAGACTCAACGTTTTCCGCAGCGCTAAGAACATCTACGCTCAGATCATCGATGATGTGGCAGGAGTTACACTCTGCGCTGCTTCCTCACTTGAAAAGGGCTTCGACGGAAACGGCGGAAACAAAGAGGGCGCTTTCAAGGTCGGCGAGATGATCGCTAAGAAGGCTGCCGAAAAGGGCATCAAGGACGTTGTATTTGACCGCGCAGGCTACCTCTACCACGGAAGAGTGGCTGAGCTTGCCGAGGGCGCGAGAAAGGGCGGTCTGAATTTCTGATCCGGACACGCAGAAGGAGGTAATACTTTTGGCAAACACTAATACAAAAATAGACGCTTCCGGCATGGAGCTTTCAGAAAAGGTAGTTGCTATAAACAGAGTTGCCAAGACCGTTAAGGGCGGACGCATCTTCAAGTTCGCAGCTTTAGTGGTAGTTGGCGACGGCAACGGAACTGTTGGCTTCGGCATGGGAAAATCAGGCGAAGTACCCGACGCTATCCGCAAGGGTATCGAGGACGCTAAGAAAAATCTCATCAAGATCTCCCTTAAGGGAACCACTATCCCCCACGAGATCATCGGAAAGTTCGGCGCAGGCAGAGTTCTTATGAAGCCCGCCGCTCCCGGTACCGGTGTTATCGCCGGCGGTCCTGTCCGTGCTGTTGTTGAAATGGCAGGCATCAAGGACATCAGGACAAAGTCTCTCCGTTCCAACAACGCCTGCAATGTGGTAAGAGCTACTATCAACGGTCTTGCTCAGTGCCGCAGCGCTAAGGAAGTTGCTGAGATCAGAGGCAAGTCTGTCAAGGAAATTTTAGGTTAAGGAGGACGAGGCACTATGGCTAAGAAGATCAAGCTTGTAAGAAGTCTTAACAGTGTTAAGAAGAATCAGTATGCTACAGCGATCGCTCTCGGACTCCGCAAGATCGGTGATACTACCGTACAGCCCGACAACGACGCTACCAAGGGCAAGATAAAAACTATCGCTCACCTTATAGAGGTGACTGAAGCATAACTACCGCAAGGAGGTGCGAAAGCTATGAAAATTCATGAATTATCCCCTGCAGAGGGCGCTAACAGAGACGTGAAGCGCATAGGCAGAGGTCACGGCTCAGGCAACGGCAAGACCGCAGGCAAGGGCCATAAGGGTCAGAACGCCCGTTCAGGCGGCGGTGTAAGACCCGGATTTGAGGGCGGTCAGATGCCTCTCGCAAGAAGAATCCCCAAGAGGGGCTTCAATAACGTTTTCGCTGAAAAGCCTGAGGTCATCAACGTTTCCGACCTTGCAAAGTTCAAGGAGGGCACTGTTGTTGATGCAGAGCTTCTCAAGGCTGCAGGCATTGTCAAGAAGATCGGCAATGGCGTGAAGGTCCTTGGAAAGGGCGAGCTGAACGTTAATCTCACCGTAAAGGCTGCTGCTTTTTCAGAGTCAGCTAAAGAAAAGATCGAGAAGGCAGGCGGAAAGGCTGAGGTGATGTAATGTGTTTGCAGTCTTCAGAAACGCCTGGAAGGTCCCGGAGTTAAGGAAGAAGCTCCTTTACACATTACTGATAATACTCGTTTTCAGGATCGGCTGTCACGTTCCTGTTCCATTCATTGATCCCAGCGCTGTCAGCAGTATGTTCGGCGAGGGAAATTTCCTCAGCTATATGGACACTCTGACGGGCGGTGCGCTTTCAAATGCAACGCTGTTCTCGCTTTCGATACAGCCGTATATCAACGCATCCATCATCGTTCAGCTTCTCACCTATGCTCTTCCCCCGCTGGAAAACCTCCAGAAAGAGGGAGAGTCGGGAAGAAAGAAGCTGCAGCAGATAACAAGCTTTGTTTCACTGGCTATAGCAGTGGTAATGTCCTATGCATATTACCTTACACTGAAAAACAGTGCTGCTCTCCAGTATAACACAGGCTTTGCAGGAGCGTTCACAGGGGTGGTCATCGTACTGTCCTTTACGGCAGGCGCAAGCATCGTGGTATGGCTTGGCAACAGGATCAACGAAAACGGCATAGGAAACGGTATCTCGATGATACTTTTTGCGGGTATCGTTTCAAGAGGTCCCGGTGCGATAGTAAAGATGCTGCAGCTGATCCAGATAGATCAGAAATATATCCTTATCGTACCGCTGATACTGCTGATATTCATTGCGATGATCGGATTCATCGTTTTCATGAACGAGTCAGAAAGACGCATACCCATCCAGTATGCAAAGCGCGTGGTGGGAAGAAAGCAATACGGCGGACAGAGCACACACATCCCCATCAAGATAGCAATGAGCGGCGTTATGCCTATCATCTTTGCGATGGCGATCATGTCACTGCCCTCTACGCTGGCGATGTTCAAGGCTCCTGCGGCGAATCCCGAGACCATCTGGCAGAAATTCTATGCAGGCTTCATCAACTTCTTCAGCTACAGAAGTCCCTGGTATGCGATACTTTACTTCGTGCTTATCATCGCGTTCAACTATTTCTACGTTTCAATGCAGTACAATCCTATAGAGATCGCTAACAATCTCCGACAGAACAACGGCGGTATCCCGGGTATACGTCCCGGCAAGCCTACAAGCGATTTCATTCAGAGGGTACTGGGCAAGATCACACTGGTAGGAGCTTTCTTCCTTGGTGTTATTGCTATATTCCCTATCTTTACCAGCATGGCGTTCCCGCAGCTTGGTATTGCAATGGGCGGTACCTCTATCCTTATCGTTGTAAGCGTTGTGCTTGAGACGGTAAGAACTCTGGAGTCCCAGATGATGATGCGTCATCACAAGGGCTTCCTTGAATAAAAAATTTAATATGGGAGGATCATATATGAACCTGATTTTATTGGGCGCTCCGGGCGCAGGAAAAGGCACTCAGGCAGAG
>JAFLUI010000180.1 GCA_022508825.1 Oscillospiraceae bacterium | reverse complement strand
ATTAAGCAGCTGCTAATTCAAAATTATTGTTGTCGTCTAATTTTAAAACGGTGCCGTTTAAAGAGATGGCACATCCTCTGCTCGCTTATCATGCTTCAAGATCCCCGTCGAAACCTTTACATCCCCATGTTGGTACCGTCAGAGGGCTTAAGACGATACTAATGGTTGCGCTCCTTGATAGTGCGCTCGATGTCACGCTTTGCAGCTCTCTCTGCCATATCCTCACGCTTGTCATGGAGCTTCTTGCCCTTGCAGAGCCCCACCTGCATTTTCACCATAGACCCCTTGAAATAAAGGGATATGGGTATCAGCGTCAGACCCTCCTGCTTGACCTTGCCAAGAAGCTGCATGATCTGCTTCTTGTGCAGCAGCAGCTTGCGGACACGCATGGGGTCACGGTTGAAAATGTTTCCGTGGTCATACGGAGAGATATGCATACCCTTTACCCAAAGCTCGCCGTCGTCTATGGAACACCAGCTGTCCTTAAGATTCACACCGCCCCGGCGGATGGATTTTACCTCGGTGCCGACCAGTTCGATGCCTGCCTCGTAGCTGTCGAGGATAAAATATTCATGCCTTGCCTTTCGGTTTTCGGCGATAGTCTTAAAAGAAGTTTTATCCATAGAAGACGTCCTTTGCTTTGAATTGGTATTTTATTATACAATGTTTTTTGGGGTTTGTCAAGGGGTCAGGGAAAATTTTTTTACACTGTAAACTCCGCTGCGATACATTCCTCGATGACCTCCGTCAGCGTGGACGGAAGTACAAGGTTGTCCGCAAGCAGAAAAGCTATCCTCTCTGCAAAAGCAGGATCTGTGGTTATATCTCTTACAGAAACGACCTCCTCGTCTCCGAAAAGCTTCGAGGATACCGTTACTCCGAAATGCTCGGCACCGTCTGCAGATTCACTGAAAAGGGTGTACTGCAGTCTTCCCCTTGCTGTCTCTATGGTGCTGATAGTTTTCATCAATACTTCCATCCTTTCGTTTTCTTGATTTATTACGGTACCGTGTAAGACTAATTATATATTAGATTATCCACCTCCGCAACTTGAAAAATTCGACAAGTTCCGACACTTTATATAAAACGTTTCCGTAAATTGTGTAAAAATAATAAATCAAATAATATTAAAAAATATTAAAATTGGTTAGCCTTACCAATAGCACCAAATATCACCATGAAATTTGGTAAAAATTTATGCGTTTCAGGCACATATCCGGAGTGTCGCAAAATGGCGTATTTAAAGGCTTTCCGGACTTTTTTGCAGCAAAACAACACAGGGTAAAGCCCTTCCAAATCTTTACCCCGTGTTTATACATATATCAGTATATTAATTTTGAAAGGCGGTATGTTTATGAACCCCCAGAAATTTACAAAAAAGTCTCTTGACGCTATCAACGAAGCCCAGAGCACAGCTATTGATTATCAGAACATGAACGTTGAGCAGGAGCATCTTCTCTATGCCCTGCTCACTCAGGAAAACGGTCTTATCCCCCAGCTTTTTGCAAAAATGGGAGTGAACACCGATTCCCTCGAAAAGGATACAGAACGCCTTGTAGCAGCGCTTCCCAAGGTTACGGGAAGCGGCAGGGAGGCAAACACTGTCTACATCACTCAGGACGTTGACCGCTGTCTTAACAGAGCCGAGGACATCGCAAAAAATATGCGTGACGACTACGTATCTGTCGAGCATCTCATGCTTGCTCTGTTTGACTCCGCAAACGACCGTCTGAAAAAGCTTTTCGCAGGCTGCTCCGCGGACAAGAACAAGTTCCTTGACGCTCTCAAGGAAGTTCGCGGAAACCAGAGAGTCACCAGCGACACCCCCGAGGACACCTATGACGTGCTGAAAAAATACGGTCAGGATCTTGTAGAGCTTGCAAGGCAGAACAGACTTGACCCTGTCATCGGACGTGACTCCGAGATCAGAAACGTCATCCGCATACTGTCCCGCAAGACCAAAAACAACCCAGTCATCATCGGTGAGCCGGGCGTGGGCAAAACTGCTATTGCAGAGGGTCTTGCGCTGCGTATAGTCCGTGGAGACGTTCCCGACAATCTTAAGGACAGAAAGATATTCAGTCTTGACATGGGAAGCCTCATTTCCGGAGCGAAGTTCCGGGGCGAGTTCGAGGAGCGTCTGAAAGCCGTCCTCAACGAGGTGAAGAAGTCGGACGGACGCATCATTCTCTTTATCGACGAGCTCCACACCATTGTTGGCGCGGGAAAGACCGACGGTGCAATGGATGCAGGAAACCTGCTCAAACCCATGCTTGCCAGAGGCGAGCTCCATTGTATAGGAGCCACTACTCTCAACGAATACAGAAAGTACATCGAAAAGGATCCCGCCCTTGAGCGCCGTTTCCAGCCTGTTCTGGCGGACGAGCCCACGGTGGAGGACACCATCTCCATACTCCGCGGTCTGAAAGAACGTTACGAGGTCTTCCACGGCGTAAAGATACAGGACTCCGCCCTTATCACAGCGGCGGTGCTGTCAAACCGTTATATTTCCGACAGATTCCTCCCCGACAAGGCAATAGACCTTGTGGACGAAGCCTGCGCTCTTATCCGGACGGAAATGGACTCCATGCCTGCTGAAATGGACGACCTCGCCCGCAAGATCATGCAGCAGGAGATCGCCGAGACCGCTCTCAAAAAGGAGGACAGCAAGCTTGCAGCCGAGGAGCTTGCAGAGGTGCAGAAGGAGCTTGCGGATATGCGTGCGGAGTTCGACCAGATGAAAGCCCGCTGGGAGAACGAAAAGGTCACCATTGCCCGTCTGCAGAAGCTCCGTGAGGACATCGAGCAGACAAATGCGGACATCGCCGAAGCGGAAAGGACATACGACCTTAACAAGGCTGCAGAGCTTAAATACGGCAAGCTCCCCGCTCTTAAAAAGGAGCTTGATGAAGCGGAGGACGCTGCCGAGGCACAGAAGGAAAAGGCAGACAATCTTCTCCGCGACAAGGTAACCGAGGAGGAGATCGCCCGCATTGTAGGCAGATGGACGGGTATCCCCGTTTCCAAGCTTATGGAGGGGGAGCGTGAAAAGCTGCTGGGTCTTGAAGATATCCTCCATCAGCGTGTTATCGGTCAGGACGAAGCTGTCCAGAAGGTCAGCGAAGCTATCCTCCGTTCAAGAGCGGGTATACAGGATCCTAACCGTCCCATCGGTTCCTTCCTTTTCATGGGTCCTACCGGCGTGGGCAAGACCGAGCTTGCAAAGGCTCTTGCACAGTCACTTTTCGACGACGAGCACAACATAGTCCGCATTGACATGACCGAGTACATGGAAAAGCACAGCGTAAGCCGTCTTATAGGAGCACCTCCGGGCTATGTTGGCTACGAGGAGGGAGGACAGCTCACCGAAGCAGTCCGCCGCAAGCCCTACGCGGTCATCCTCTTTGACGAGGTGGAGAAGGCACATCCGGATGTGTTCAACATTCTCCTGCAGATACTTGACGACGGCAGAGTCACCGACTCTCAGGGCAGGACGGTGGATTTCAAGAACACCATCATTATCCTGACCTCCAATCTCGGCTCCGACTACATTTTAGAGGGCATCGACGAGGACGGCGTCATCTCAGAGGAGGCAAGGGAACAGGTAAACAAGGTGCTGAAAGGACATTTCCGTCCCGAGTTCCTGAACCGTCTTGACGAGATAGTCTTCTACAAGCCCCTTACCAAGAAGGAGATATACCCTATTATCGACCTTATGCTGGGCGACCTGAGAAGCCGTCTCAAGAGCAAGCAGCTTGACGTTGCAGTCACCGACGCTGCCAAGGACTACATTGTCCGTGAGGGCTACGACCCCATCTACGGTGCAAGACCGCTTAAGAGGTTCATTCAGCGCAGACTGGAGACCATGATAGCCCGCACAATAATCGGCGGGAACATCGCTCCCTACTCCGTGCTTAAGGTGGACTACGATGGCAATGAGCTTGTACTGACTGCGGAGAAGAAAGAAGAATAAAAAAAGCTGCCGGTGCTTTATGAGCGTTGGCAGCTTGTAAGTTTGTCAATCATATTGGACAGTATGTAATAAGTTTTTCGATAGGCGAA
>JAFLUI010000018.1 GCA_022508825.1 Oscillospiraceae bacterium | reverse complement strand
ATTATACCATAGGAGGTCGTTTTTGTCATTGTCCGTTTTTACTGGTTCGGTTCAGATAGGGGGCTTTGCAAACTGAAACATTTGCATTTATTAACGGTGGGGGTAGACTCTGCCCGCGGGGACTTCCCCGCTAAAATAGTCCTGAAATATTTCCGTTATTGTCGCAGTCGATCTTAAGAGCAGCAGGATCCTTCGGAAGTCCCGGCATTATCATAATGTCTCCTGTAAGAGCCACCACAAAACCTGCTCCTGCGGAAAGCTTCACGTCACGGACGGTGATATTGAAGTTCTCCGGCTTGCCGAGCTTGTCCGGGTCGTCGGACAGCGAATACTGTGTCTTTGCTACGCAGACAGGAATGTCCCCGAAGCCCAGCTTCTCGATCTCCTTGATGGATTTCTCCGCCTGAGCGGTAAAGGTAACTCCGTCAGCACGGTAGATCTCCTTTGCAATGGTCTCCAGCTTCTCCTTGATGGGAAGTGTCTCATCATAGAGGGGTTTGAAGTCAGCCTTGCCCTCTGCAATAACATCGCAGACCTTCTGTGCAAGGTCTTTGCCGCCTTCGCCGCCCTTGGCGAAGACCTCCGCCATAGACACCTGCACTCCCATCTCCCTGCAGAATTCCTCTACAGCGGCGATCTCAGCGTCTGTGTCGGTGTAGAAGCGGTTGATAGCTACTACTACAGGCACCCCAAATTTGCGGATGTTCTCAATATGGGTCTTAAGATTTACACTGCCCTTTTTAAGAGCCTCCACGTTCTCCTCGGTAAGCTCCGCTCTGGGCACTCCCCCGTTGTATTTGAGGGCGCGGATAGTTGCCACCAGAACGGCGCAGGAGGGCTTCAAGCCTGCAAAACGGCACTTGATATCAAAGAATTTTTCCGCTCCCAGATCGGCGCCGAAGCCTGCCTCTGTGATGCAGTAGTCTCCCAGCTTAAGAGCCAGCTTTGTAGCTCTTATGGAATTGCATCCGTGAGCGATATTTGCAAATGGTCCCCCGTGCATAACAGCGGGAGTGTTTTCTAAAGTCTGGACAAGGTTAGGCTTAAGAGCATCCTTTAAAAGAGCGGTCATTGCGCCGTGAGCGCCCAGATCGTGAGCATAGACAGGCTTGCCGTCGTATGTGTAGGCAACAAGTATCTTTCCCAGACGGTCCTTAAGGTCGCTGAGGTCGGAGGCAAGACAAAGGATAGCCATGACCTCGGAAGCAACGGTGATCCTGAATGAGTCCTGTCTCGGAACGCCGTTTACCTTTCCGCCCAGACCCACAATAATGTTTCTGAGGGCGCGGTCGTTCATGTCCAGACAGCGGTCTATCATTATCCTGCGCTGGTCGATGCCAAGAGCGTTGCCCTGCTGCATATGGTTGTCCAGCAGCGCACAGAGAAGATTGTTCGCCGCAGTGATAGCGTGCATATCTCCTGTAAAGTGGAGGTTGATGTCCTCCATGGGAACTACCTGGGCGTATCCGCCGCCTGCTGCGCCTCCCTTTATTCCGAAAACAGGACCCAGCGAAGGCTCCCTGAGAGCAAGTACAGCGTGCTTGCCTATCTTAGCCATAGCCTCTGCAAGACCCACGGACACTGTGGTCTTGCCCTCTCCTGCAGGAGTGGGGTTCACCGCAGTAACGAGAATGAGCTTTCCGTCCGGGTTCCCTGCAGTCCTTACGAAAAGAGACTCGGACAGCTTTGCCTTATAATGACCGTAAGGCTCGATATCGTCCTGGGAGATGCCGAGGTTCTCGGCGATCCTGTTAATTTTCAGCATATTAGCCTGCTGAGCTATCTCAATATCAGTCAACATTTTACACTACCACCCTTATTAAAAATAAAAGTGTGCCCACATAAATCTGTACACAACCTTCAGTGGACACACTCTGTAATTTAATTATAACATAATAATTCCTTTTTGCCAATACTTTTCCTGTATTTTAAAAAAATTATTTTGCATCGACTTCAAACATTGCATATGTGCTGACAAAATCAGCGGTAAACTCTGTCTGAACATTCTCGCCGGAAACCGGCTCTGCTGTACCGTCCGCAGAAAGCACGGCAATAGGATTTCCAAATGCACTGCCGCTGTCTCCGATGTTGTTGATGGGTATTCTGTAAAATCCGGGAGTGAGCTTGTATCCTGTACGGGCAAGAGAGTAAAATTCAAGATCAAGGGTCTCGCCCTTTTTGGACAGAGCGTACAGCTCCATTGTCATGGGGACATTTCCGTCCAGATCGGCGAAGCAGTCCACCCATTTGCCCTTCTCCCACCGCTCAAGCAGCGCAGGAGCGCCGAAGGTCTGAGTATTGCCGTCAAAAAGCTTTTCGAGCTTTATTGTGATAGTCTCGGTGTCCTCGGTGATCTTTCCTTTCACCTTTGCAGAGATGGCAAGAGGATCCTTGCCTGTCAGCTGACCCTTTTCATCAAAGCTGTAGGAGTAGTTCCCTCTCTGTATCTCGTCCGTTACAAGGTAGCCGTCCAGACAGTATTTTTTCACCCCGTCCTTGGTTTTCAGCCACCCTGTGTAGGGAGTCCCCTCATGGTAGCGTCTTGAAACGCCGTCCTCCTTGACCCAGCCTTCTGCTTTTTTGACAGTTATCGCCATGCCTGCCGCTGTAATTGTCATAGCTGTGATAATTGTTGCTGCTGCAGCAATGACCGCGATAATTTTTTTAGTGATACCTTTCATAGCGCTTACCTCCGATAAATTTCTTCTATTAATATAATACCACTATTTTTACAGGATGTCAACCGTCAGACTACCTCAAACATTGCATAAATGTCCTGTCTTGCCGCAGAGGAGAGATCGGACGGCCATCCGTTCAATGCTATCCTGTAATATCCCGGGGTGAAATTGTAGCCTGTATATGCCTGTGGGTCAAAGGCCATAACCTCGGAATTGGATCTTACTCTGTCCGATTTTGCATATACTGTCAGTGAAATGGCAGGAACTGCGTAATAAACTCCATTGCCCATACAGCTTACCCACTTGCCGTTTTCCCAGCGCTCCATTTTGTAAGGCAGACCCAATGTATAATTTTTGCCGTCTGCTCCGCTGTTGACAACAGTTATTTTAATGCTGTCCGAAGCCGAAGCAATTGCATTTCCGCAGTCTGCAGTAACGGTCAGCTTTCTCCTTATTCCGGTGTAAATGCCGTCCGCTCTGAAGCTGTAAATGTACTTGCCGATCTGGAAATCGCCTGTCACAACATATCCGTCATAGCAGTATTTTCTTGAACCGTCCGAACTTTCTGTCCAGCCTGTGTAGGGACGTCCGCTCTTGTAGCGTCTTTCTGTACCGTTTTCCTTGACCCAGCCGTTTTTAACGACCTCGTATGGTACTACCTCAAATATATTGCTGACATTCCGGATAGTATCATATTCTACGCTCCGTGCTGTCAGGTCAGCCTTGTAATATCCGGAGGTCAGATAGTCGGTGCTGCATTCAGACCATCTGCCGTATTCCCAGTGAGTTATATGTACGGGAGTGACCGCATAATACTTCTCATTTTTATTCACTGTGGAATAGACGCTTACATTTATATTGCTGCCTTCGGAGACCTTTTTTCCGCAGTCTGCAGAGACACCTGCATTTATGCTGCTTACCAGATTACCGTCACCGTCAAATGTGTAAATGACATCGTCCATCTGCAGCTCGCCTGTCATAGCGTAGCCGTCAAGGTAATATTTCTTAAGACCGTTCCTGACCTGGCTCCATCCTGTATACGGAGTCTCCTTGCTGTAACGTCTTGTAAGAGTACCCTCGTCAAGCAGACCGTCCCTGTAAATATTTTTCGGAGTTACCTTGAATATCGCATAGAACTTTTTAGCGGAAGCCTTGGCATCGCTCTCATCCCGTGCGGAAAGAGTTATTCTGTAATACCCTTCGGATAAATTGCTGCCTGTGTATCTCCGAGGATAGAAATATACTGTATTGCTGCGCTGACAGCTGAAAAGAGACGCACTGTCATCCACGGTATAGTCAGTATTTTTAGCTTTGCAGTCTGTCCATTTGCCCTTGACCCAGCGCTCCATTTTTTCAGGGTTTCCCACGCTGTATTCCTTGCCCTCGTTCTTGTTTGCATAAACGTGCAGCTCGATCTTTGCAGTATCGGGATTGACCTCTCCGCATTCGGCGGAAAATGCTGCCTCAGTGCCATCGCCTTTCAGGACGCCGTCTTCCTTTCCGAAGCTGTAGGTCTTTCTGCCGATAGTGAAATTCCCTTTCACAAGATAACCGTTAAGACAGTATTTTTTAGTGCCGTCCTCAACATTCAGCCAGCCTGTGTAGGGGACGCCGTTTTCATAGCGTCTTTGTGTGTCCCCTGTCTTTACCCAGCCGTCCAGGACCGTATCATAGGAAACATTTGCATAGACTGACGGACTCACCGCCGTCACTGCCATTACCGATGCAGCTATTGCTGCAAGGACTTTTTTAGTAAGCTTGTTCATAGTTTTTCCTCCTAATATATTTTTTATTGTAACAGGTATCATTTAATTGGTCTCAATACGGAACGTCTGATAATACCGGCTTTCACCGACAGCCGCGATCACTATGTAATCTCCTTCCTCAGGTGGACAGTTCAAACAAAACGATATCGTCCCGTCCTGGTCTATGGAGTCACAGTCTTCTGTATAGGAAGCTTCGCTGACAGTATCTCCCCATCTGTCTATGCTGCCTTTTATAATCTGCACAGTAATTTTTTCAATTACCTCTTTTCTGTCAAGCCATTCAGAGTTTATGTCAATATATGCCCACACCTCGACAGGGGGTATGTCATCACCCTTATCGATTTTGTAAACGTCCTGCGATGTTCTTACCTGTGCGGGAAGGACAGCTTCAATAACAACATAAATATCCTGACTTTCTTTACCGCGTTTCCCGTCCTCCCAGACAGGAAGCGTCAGTCTGTAATATCCGTCAGTAAAGGCATGGGCGCAGATCTGACGCGGATAAAAATATACCGTGTCTGTTGTTTTATCAGCGTTTAAAAGAACAGTAAAATCTTCCGAGAGCTCTTCGTCATCAGTGTAGTTGACCCATTCGCCCTTTTGCCACCACTCCATAGTATAAGGCGATGCGGTGCCGTATGACTTTCCGCTTTTGTCGTTCAGAGTGACCGTCACAGCAATTTTTTCCGTGTCAACAGAAACCTTTCCGCATTGAGCTGTAAGCGGAGAAGCAGTTTTTTTGCCTGTATAGATGCCGTCGTCTCCGAAGCTGTAAATATAGCCGTCTATCTGAAGATCGCCTTTCACAGCATAACCGTCAAGACAGTATTTTTTTGTACCGTCCTTATTTTTTAACCACCCTGTGTAGGGAAGACCGTCCTTGAAGCGTCTGTTTATGCCGTCCAGCCTGAACCATCCGGTCTTTTTTTCGTAACGGATATCCTCCACGGCAAGATCATTAAGATCATTGTTCATCATATCCCACAGCGCATAGTATGGCTCCCTTCCGCAGGACACTATTTTATCGCTGTACGAAAGTCTGTCAGGCGTACAGAAGAGAGCTGTCTCTTCGGTACCGTCCGTATATTTTATATTTATTTCAAGAGGAGTGTTTCCCGCCACATCAACAATGGCTTCATGCTTCGGGTCAATGACGGTCTGTTTCAGATATCTTACTGCTGTCCGACCGTCAGAACCTGTCCATTCAGCCTTATGGAGCAGCTCATCTATGCTGCCGCATCCGTATTCCGAAATGGTGACCTTTTCAATACCGGTCTCGGGAAGCTCTGCATAGGGCATTGAGGAATAGTCCGGCTCCTTGTCGGTGAGCTTAAATTCCGCAAATCCATGACCGGGAATATTCAGCGCATACCTCCCCGGTTTGAGCTTATCCTTTAAAAAATAAATGCCAAGAGGAAATCCAACCGCTCTCCGCTCACCCGGTCTCAGATATTTTTCCTCTGATACCCAATCGACTGTCAGAGGGTTATCGACAACGCTCCATTCGCCGTCCTTTTTTTCATATATTTCAAACAGCTCCTCTGAACGGTCTCTGATGTCCTTTTCGGTATTGTTAGACAGCGTGAACCATATTGTAAGATCTTCGCTTTTAAGACTGTACTCATCAAGCCAGAAATCAACATCAAGACCGTCAGTGCGGAATGTTTTTTCATATTTCTTTCCGTCAACAGTCACTACTGATTTGCAGTACCCTGCCGCCGTATCGGAAGCTGAAATGTAGTTTACAAAATGCATATCTGTCAGTATTTCGTTTTCACAATAATAAGACCAATAAGGCTTAAGCTTTGAATTATCCGGGTCAAGAGCTTTCCAGCCATTCGGGGTCATTGACATGATCTCTATTTTTACATCGTCAATATACTGTGAATAATTCTTTCCCAGCTTTTCCGAATTGAATTTCAGAATAGTTTCTATCTGAGTATCAAGACTGTCTGTTATGTAAATTTCCTCTGAGGTCTCTATCGTAACAGGCGGGACGACCTCAAACATCCCGTAAAAATCCTGACTGTCGGAAGCAAATGTACCGCCCGACCATTTTCCCTCAGAAAATACAAAACGGTAATACCCCTCTTTAAAATTATTATTGGTATAGAACTGTGGGTCAAAGGTGACGATAGAATAATTCGGCTCGCATTGACCGTCCAAGCCGCTTATGATATCCACAATTTCGGCTCTTGAATATTTAACGTCCTTGCCTATGCAGTCTGTCCATTTGCCCTTTTCCCAGCGTTCCAGTCTGTAAGGGTCACCGGGAGCATATTCGCCGCCTTTTTCATCGTGAGCGGTGACAGTTATCCGTATCTTCTCCGCATCCGAGGACACCTTTTCCCCGCAGTCTGCGGTCAGAACGGAAGTCCTGCTCTTTCCTGTATATTTGCCGTCCTTATCAAAGGTGTAAATTTTATTTCCTATCTGATGATCCCCTGTCACAGCGTAACCGTCAAGACAGTATTTTTTTGTGCCGTCCTTATTTTTTGTCCAGCCCGTATAGGGGACGCCGCTGCTGTAACGTCTGCTTACCCCGTTTTCCTTTATCCATCCGGTGTACTTTTCTATTGCATAGCCGTTATAGGAAAAATCATAGATGACACCGTCTATTTTGTATGGGTCTCTTTCGGCAGCCTTTCCGTCCGGGAGTATGTACCGCCAGCCAATCTCACCTCTCTGCCAACCGTTTTTATATACCGCTTTTTTGGAAGATACAGCATCCGAAGCCGTCGATGTGCCTGCCGTGGCTGACGCCTTATCCGCATAAACGGAAGCTCCCGCTGTCTGGACGATCATCACCGCCGCAAGGACAGCGGCAAATCTTTTTGCCAATTTCTTCATACAAACACCTCCAAAAATAAACCCTCTATAATAAATACAATTCAAAGTGCCGAAATTTTTCATTGGAGGAAAAATTTTTTGAAAAATTTTTAAAAAAGACTGTTACACCAATAAAATAGTGTGACAGTCTTATTCAAATACGATCTTTTATTAAATTTTATAAAATTCCAATGCGCACAGTCAGTCTCTCTTGTCTCAGCCCGCCGGTCATATTGCCGACTTTCTCACAGCCGCACCGGGAACGGTCTTTTTGACGATATCTGCGCCAAGACCCCGAAGCTTTTCTTCGAAGTTTTCATAGCCGCGCTCAATGTGATAGATGTCCTCTATCTCGGTGACGCCCTTTGCCGCCAGACCCGCAATTACCAGAGCCGCACCCGCTCTCAGGTCGGGAGCCGTAACAGGAGCGCCCATGAGCTTTCCAACGCCCTCAATGACCGCAACCTTGCCGTCCACGGAGATGTCCGCACCCATCCGGCGGAGCTCGTCTACATAGCGGAAACGGTTATCGAAAATGCCCTCGGTTATAATACTTGTACCCTCTGCAAGACAAAGCAGCGCAGATATCTGAGGCTGCATATCCGTAGGGAAGCCCGGATGGGGCATAGTTTTGATGCTTGTCTTTACAAGGGGACCGTCAACAGAGATACGGATGCTCTCATCGAACTCCTCCACGTTGACACCTATCTTTGCAAGCTTGTTTGTAATGCTCTCCAGATGCTTGGGGATAACATTCTTTATAAGTACGTCGCCCCTTGTTGCCGCTGCCGCAGCCATAAATGTGCCCGCCTCTATCTGGTCGGGGATTATCGCATAGGTGGCACCCTTCAGCCTCTTGACACCTCTGATCTTGATAACATCGGTACCTGCACCCATGATGTCCGCACCCATTGAGTTGAGGAAGTTTGCAAGGTCAACGATATGAGGCTCCTTGGCAGCGTTTTCAATGACAGTCATGCCTGTAGCCTTTACAGCCGCAAGCATAGTATTTATAGTAGCGCCCACAGTGACCATATCAAAATAGATCTGTGTGCCGTAAAGATTTTCCGAACGTATATCCACCATACCATGCTCGATGGAGCATTCAGCGCCGAGAGCAGTGAACGCCTTAAGGTGCTGGTCGATGGGTCTGTCTCCCAGATAGCAGCCTCCGGGCATGGAAACTCTTGCACTTCCGAACTTGCCCAGCAGGGTGCCCAGAAAATAATAGGAAGCACGCATCTGCTTTGCCATCTCGTAAGGAACGATAGGATCGGTAATTCCAGTAGCGTCGATCCTTACAGTATTTTTATCAAGAAAGACTACCGTTGCGCCCATCTCGTACAGGATGCGCAGGCTTATAGAAACATCGCTGATGTTAGGTACATTTTCAAGGACACAGGGCTCATCCGAAAGGATAACTGCGGGGATAATAGCAACAACAGCATTTTTAGCGCCGCTGATCTCGACTTCACCGTGCAGTCTGCGTCCGCCTTTTATAATAAACTTCTCCAAAGTAAATTCTCTCCCAAAACGGTGCCCCATCGCCCCGACGGGTCAGACACCGACAGATTAACGATAATTAAGTACAATATATATAGTATGATAAAATGCATACAGAGCAATAACTTGTTTCACAACATTACTATTATACCATAAACGGGGGAAAAATAAAAGCCCTTATAAATATTTTTTATTACATTTTTTTTGTAAAAATGGTTCCGGATTTATTGCATATTATACAAATCAGGCAATATTTTTGACAGAATATTCAAATTATTGGCTTAATAGCGTCTCTCCGCCGCTTTTGTCACAGCATTTGACAAATTCTCCAGAATACTGTAAAATATAAAAAGAATACTCACCGAAAGGAGCATTTTTTTGGCAAGACTATACCCCCTTTTTTCCTCCAGCAGCGGTAACTGTACATATATCGGAAGCAGCAACGCAGGCATACTTATCGACGACGGCGTATCCTTTGCCAGACTTAAAAAAGCCCTTGAAATAAACGGGCTTTCCCTGTCATCGGTAAAGGCAGTTTTTATCACCCACGAGCACAGCGACCATATAAAAGGACTTGATATGCTCACAAAAAAAATATCAGTCCCCGTTTTTGCGCAGGACAGCACTCTTGAATATCTTCTGGGGAAAAATATGCTCCATGGAGAACACTATGATATAAAGCAGGGAGTGGAGATCTGCGGGTACCGTGTGGAGCCCTTTGCAACATCCCATGACACTCCACAGTCCTGCGGATATAAAATTACCATGTCGGACGGCAAGACCGCCGCCGTCTGCACCGATCTTGGATATGTTTCCGAGGAGGTAGAAAATGCTCTTGACGGCACAAGCTGCGTCCTTTTGGAGTCCAACTACGATATAGAAATGCTCCGCAACGGACCCTATCCCTATTATCTCAAAACAAGGATATTCGGAAATACAGGACACCTTTCCAATCCCGACAGCGGAAAATTTGCCGCCCGTCTTATCGGAAGCGGCACCACCCATATTATACTGGGACACCTTTCACAGCACAATAATACACCCGCCATCGCAGAGCAGACCGTTGTCTCCTGTCTGGACAAATTCAAAAGAAATTCCGACTATATCCTTTCGGTGGCTCCTGTAGAGACCGCAGGCGGATTTGTCCCTTTTTAAAAGATCAAGAGGTATGAACTATGCTTAACGTCAATATAATCACCGTGGGAAAATTAAAGGAAGCTTATCTTCGGGACGCCTGTGCCGAATACACAAAACGGCTGGGCGGCTTCTGCAAATTAAATATTACCGAGCTGCCTGAAAGCAAGCTGTCCGACTCCCCCTCCGAAAAGGAAATACAGAATGCACTTTCAATTGAGGGGAAAGCAATTGCAGCCATGCTTTCCGAAAAAAATTCCTATAACATCTCAATGTGCATAGAGGGAAAGCAGATGCCCTCGGAAAAGCTGGCGGAAACCGTCGGACGCATATCTGTGGAGGGAAAAAGCAGACTCAATTTTGTAATAGGAAGCTCCTTCGGCATCTCTGAGGAGGTCAAAAAGCTTGCAGACCTGAGACTGTCCATGTCGGAAATGACCTTCCCCCACCAGCTTGCAAGAGTAATGCTTCTTGAACAGCTCTACCGCAGCTTTCAGATATTGAATGGCGGCAAGTATCACAAATAAAAAATGTCCCGCTCCCTGTTTATTTTCAGAGAGCGGGAATTTATTTTAATCTACCTCCGGCAATCCCGCAACGCTTGTCAGCATTGAAAGGATACCTGCAAGGACAGAGGCTGAAATAACAAGCTTCCAGTCCACCTCGCTTATGACCGCAGACGTTCCTATAGTCGCCGCAGCGGTCTGTGCAGCTGTTTTTGCTGCGCGTATTCCTGCAGCTTTAAGCCATTTTAAAAAATTTGTTTTCATTTCAGCACCCCCTACAGCTTAACAACATACTTATTCTCAAGGGATATCCATCCGGCTCCGCTTTTTAACCGTCCCCACCCGACATTACCTTCGTATGCCGTCTCTACAATGGTATATATCAGTCCGTCGGTGATACAGCCTACTTTTTTGCTGTCCGTTCCCGGAGCTTCACGGATATTAAGCGCGGGATCAAGTACCCGCACAAGAAACGGAACAGCAGGAGTACCGTCAGGAGACTTGTCCGGCTTCATGAGCGCACGGACTCTGTTTTTGAAATCCTCGAAGCGTCCGTTTGCTGCCGCCGCCGACTGATATTTCGTGGGCGACCAATACAAAGGACACTGCTTTCCGGTCACATCATAGTGACGGATAATGTCGTCAGCAGTCAGTCCATACTTTTTAAGAAGATACGCACACAGCTCTGCAAGGCTCTTTTCTGTAGCCTCCGTGAACTTGCCTGTTGCATCCGGATGACAGCACTCTATTGATATGCTGTACCCATTCGCCTGATTTGTGCAGTAGCTCCATTCATTCAGCGGAATACACTGAATGATCTCACCCTGCAGACCTATCACAAAATGGGAGGATACGTATGTACCGCCGTTCTTTTGATTTTCAAAATAGTTTCTGTTTGCCAATGCGGAAGTGCCCGGATTTCCCACATAATGCACCGCTATTTTTGTCACTTTGGTAAGCGGTATCTGAGGACGGCTGAATTTGTTCGGAGTAAGATACATTTCCTTGATCTCCATTTAAATTACCTCCCCTGCTTCCGAAACTTCAACTTTAAAATTTTTAAGACGAAATTCACACATATAATCTGCCCTATCCGGACCAATTACAATTTGATTAGTGATATTTGTTGCATAAAACAAATTTGCAACACCATCAAAAGTAATTGGATTATTATCTATTTGCACTATAAGACTATCGACATTCAAGTTACACAGCAATGTTACATGATGCCACTCATTATCACTCACTTTTTGCCTTGTTTTTGTAAACTCTGTAAATTGATTTCCCCATGACCACGTCGAACATTCATAATCTGTTCCTATTTGACAAAAGCCCACTCCAGACGACCAATTATTAAATCCAAAGTCAAATATTATTGTTCTTGTATTCCAATTAGGATTATGGTTATGTTCCAATTTAAAATCACAAGAAAATTTTAATTTTGTTGCAGATTGATATAATGGATTTGTTGGATGGATCACAACTAAGCTTGTATATGGCACAAAATGCAAGCCGTCATCGTCAATAGCAGCTCCGCCTGTATATTCTCCACCGTCAATTTCATACCCATAACCATCAAATGACCCTTTAAACGGAATCTCTATAATAGTCGTATAATCACCACTTGAACCACCACCTCCTTTCTGATCTGACTTAAAAGGGCTGTGCACCGAATATGTACCCACGATCTGGACCTTGCCGCTGCCGGTAAGATACAGCGTATCTGTCTGTGCGAGGTCCGCTGCCGACACTCTTGCAGCAGCTCCTGCACCGATGGTGATGACGCCGTCCGACTCCGGCTGCACACCCTTCTTAAGTGAAGCGTACACCGTACCGCTTCCAAGGTTCTGCACCCAGAAGCACATGAATTTTTGCTTGAAAATAACCTCTGTCTCTCCACCTGTCAGGTTGATAGTTTTTACATTTGACATTTAAATTCCTCCTTTAAATTATTTATTTGTCTATTGATTTGTCCGGACGCGGGAACAAGCTCGAACAATCATAAAAACAGTCCGACCCGAATTTGCATCCTGCGGAGAAGTATGCTCTGTCAAGTCCGTAATTCTGACTAAAGGCTTGACTCCCAACCGTTGTACACATGGGAGCATTTACTTCCCTGAGGCGGGTGCAATTAAACATGGCACCATTTCCGATAGATGTACATTTAGGCAGATCAAGCTTTATGATCCCTGAATTTTCTAAGCTGTATTCTTTGATTTCTTCAACTTTTGAAAAATCAAATTTTTTAAGATTATAGCATCCACTAAAGACAGATTTCGGAATTATTTTAGGCGGGATATCAATATCAATTTTTTTCAGCGCCCGACAACCAGCAAATAATCCTTCTACTGATAAACCGTTTTTGCCGCTTAATTTAACATAATTGAGATGATATTGCCCATTGAAAGCACGTCTGTCCTTATACTCATCCTCTACATTGACTACACATTCACTGCCTAATTTTGCAATAAGAACTAAACTGTAATATGTACCGTTTGGTAATATTTCCTGTAAAAAACAACTCCTATTAGTTGCGAAAATCCTGACAATAAACTGCCCGTTGCTTGTGTATGTATGACTTGGCATACGCCAAGGGTCTCCTGCTTCATAACCTTTCCATGTGTCGCCTGTTCCGTCTCCCCAGTTTATTGTAAGAGGACCCCAGCCATATTCATTAGGCTCTGAAGGCTCACACACTCTGAATGTCAATGTATTCCTCCATGAATTTGTACAGTCCTGCATCTCAATAAGAAAACACATCTCATAAGCCCCCGGATCTGGAACCTTTAACCACCATTCAGGGGGTGTCCAATCATCGTCATCATCACCTCCTCCCCCTCCTTCTTTGAAAAGCTCGTTTATAGCCCCTGCAACGTCCTGAGCGTTTGTAAGCAGGGGAGTGTCCGGGGAAAGCAGTACTTCAGGCGCGTCAAGCTGTATAACGTCCTTGCTTGTAACTGCAATGCCCTCCTTTTTCTCTTTGTCATCAATATACATTTTGATCCGATTTTCATCAGCCATTTTTTCGCCCCCTTAATTTTCATTTCTAAAAACAATATCGCCTGGGGCGGTTATTGTCATGTTTCCGACGCTCTTGTTTATTTCTACTTTCTGCTTAAGTTGTCTCTGCATATAGTCGTCATACTTCCAGACCTCGTCATCCTGCGGATCCGCACCGCCTGAAAAATATATCCCGGATGCGTCCACGTCAAGGACGATCTGATTTGCAAGCAGCTCAGTATCCTCCCCAAAGGCAAACAGCGACGATACCGTATTGAAAATGACCGGGCTCCGTGAAAGGTCGATGAGAGCCTTGTCACATTTCCAGCCCTGATATTCAAGACCCTGTATCCGCTGCCACACATATCCGTCGGTACCCTCATCGCAGGCAACAAACGGGGACTGGATCTCTATCACCGTGCCGTATTGACCTATGGAATGCTCTTCTGTTTTTCCCGTCTCACTGTTGACAGCGACAAGCTTGGTGATCTTCTGTCTGCCCTGATAGTCTATCTCGGAATATTCCGTGCAGCTTCCCGAATCGTAATAGGACTCCCTTTTTTTATCCAGACAGATAAGCTGAAGCCCCCCGTTTCCGGAATTGCACCACACGCCGCACATGGCAGTGGAGAACATTTCAAGGACTGCCCTGCAGGACTTCCCTGTAAGCATTTCCTGAGTGAATTTTATGCCCGTCATGCCCTCATCGTCCACCGTAATGGACGGAAATCCGCACTGACTCTGCAGAGCGTTAAGGACTTCCGAAAACTGTATGGTTTCCTTTGTTGCCTCCTGCCATAAGCCCGTCGGGTCAAATTCCTTTTCCAGATCCGAGTCAATATCATACGCGGTAAAATGACAGACCTTTTTGCTTATGGATCGCTTTGCTATGTAATAGACTCGGGACTTTGCCAGGCTGTATGTCCTGCTGAAAAGCTGTGCTTCTGCGTGCTCCAGAAGCGCCTCTCCGTACAGTCCGTATTCATCATAGATGTCGAACTCAAACAGTCCTGTCACGATTCCCGACGTGCCGAACCCGGACAGCTTGTGCGTAAATCTCAGACCTCCGAATGGGAGTGTAACACTTATGCCGTTTATTCTCAGATCCCAGTCATAGCTAAAGACCACCTCCTTTATCTGCCGCCTCTGCGGAACGAAGCGAAAGGCTTATGTTCCAGAGGATACCGTCCGTGATGTCAAAATCCTTGTTTCCAGGGTCAGCGTCCTCACATTCGGCGTCATAGGACACCTTGTAGAACCTGTTCCGCGCGGGAACAGGTGTGGTGTAATCCACCATAACGCTTTCCCCCTCCAGAGCCTTTGCAAGCGCCATTGAAACAGGGGTAGGAACAGCCTCCAGCTTTATATCAAGCGTTACCTCGCTTCCGATGATGCCTGAGATATAATTCCCCGTCACCGACTGAAAGGAATTTCCTCCCGTTATAGGCGGACTTTTTATAGCATATGACGTAGTGTATTCCTGCACATCCACGCCGCCGATTATTGTTTTTACCATTATCTGCCCGTCATCCTTTCATAATTTTTAGTCCACTCGTATACAGTTTTTCCGAGAACCTCCCTGTCAAGCTTAACTGTAATTTCGTCACGGTTTTCCAGAACTATTTTTTCGGTATTACCGCTGCTGCCGGACCATGACGCCCCGCCGTAATAGCTCTGCAGATTTTGCTGAATCTGACCTGCAGCCAGTCCTGCCGACACGTTAGACCGTTCGAGCATAGCATCGTTAAACATACTTTCTATTTTTATATTGTCCAGCGAATCCCTGATGCCCGCTGCAAGCTCCTCACCCTTTTCATAGCCGATGGAATAGGTATCCTGCTCACCCAGAATGTCCGCAATATTCTGTCCCAGCTCTGCCATTCCGATAGTGCCGGAGGATATGCTCTCTTCACAGGCGGTGAAAAAGCTGTCCATAAACTCCTGCGCGGTCTCTGTAAGGTTCTCCTTGCTTTCCAGCACCCCCTCTGCAAATTTATTGATAGACAGCGCACCGATCGACCTTATCTCATCCGGCAGCGTCCCGAACTGATCGATAACATTGTTGATAAGCTCGGTGTTCAGCTTGTCTATTTCGGGGGCATACAGATCATTTGCAAGGTCGCTTGCAAGCTTGTCCCGCTCGGCATAAAGCTCGCTTATTTTTTCAAGCTCCGCATCGGAGGAATTTGCAAGGTTCTCTGCAAATACCATGCCGTCGTCCATGTCGAAAGCTGTCAGCTCACTGAGGACTCCTTCCGAAACTCCCCTCTCCTTAAGCTCCTTTATAAGCTTGTGGTACTCCCGCATTTTGTTCATCTGCTCTGTCAGATTTTCGACAGTATAGGTTTTTGTCTCATTGCCCTCGTCGTCCTTTTCTGTCTCGATGGAGAACACTGTCCCCACGGTCAGCAGTCTGTTTTTGTATTTGTCCGCCAAGCCTTCTATCTCGGAAAAAGACTTCTGATACTCACTGAGGATATCAGAAAGACCGTCCTGCACACTCTGCACCTGTTCCTTCAGAGTATCCCGCTGATAATCGAGAATGGTCTTATAATAGCTGTACCATTCGTCTGAATATACGGGACAGTATTGACGGATAAGCTTCAGCCGTTCATTGTACGCCTTCTCAGAGGATATCAGTCCAAGACTTTCCTGCATTGAAACGCTGTCCCACAGCTCCTGCATGGTATCCTTTACATCTTCGACGGTTTCCTCGTCCTCGGAAGGGTCGTAGCTCAAAATGTTGCCTATGGAGTAGGTGGTTTCGGGGGTGTTGGCAAATGTTTCAGCCGTGTCGGCGATGGCGGTTTCGACTTCTGTTTGATATTGTTGGTTGGTTTCAGATACATCTCCGGAACTATACTGTTCGTGCATTTTTTTGGCGTATGCTTCACCTGCTATCGCGGCAGGGTGTTTTCCGTAATCGGGGTTGTTTAATTTGTTTTCTAATTCAGCTCTTTTTGAAAATAGTTCTTCATATTCCGCCATTTCAGATTCACAATCGGCAATGGCTGCGTCAACCTCATCGATCTGGTCATCCAGTGCATCAATTGCATCATTTATATAGGTCAAATCAACGTATTCATCTGCTGTTCTCTGTGTATTAGAAAGATTAATAGCACTCAGTCGATCCTTTTCAAGTTCAGCTTTTCTCTTGGTAAGTTTATCATATTCTGCAATGGCTTCATCATAAGATGCCTGACCGTTCCTGATTCTGGATTCATTTTTTAGTTTATCAATGTAGTTATCCATTGACTTGTCAAGTTCTTTGTATCCCTGTATTTGATTGTCAATGTATTCGATGTTCATACCATAATTGTCGTTAAGTAAGCTTATGATCAAACTTGCTCTCTCATTGTTAGAAGTCACTTCTCCGGTTGTTTTATCAACGCAATTTTGCAATTCGTTCCAAAGTCTCGCGATGTGATCAGCTTCTGCATCATCAGCAGCAATCTTTTCGTCCTGTGCCTTCTTAAGGTCTTCAAACGCTTTCCTCTGCTCTTTTATGGCATCGGTCTCATCCCTAATTTTATCAGTAAGAGTTTCTGCCGTGAAGCTTGCTTCTTTAGAAGTAGTATTTATAAACCCAAAAGCTACAGTTGCTCCCGTAAGCGCTCCCACAACCGCTGCTGCAACCAGATACAAAGGAGATATTGCCTCACCTAGTATTACAGTTGCCATTGCCGCAACCTCCGCTGCTATCTTATAAGCAGCAAATGCTGCTGCAACACCAGTGACAACAGTTATAATGGCTTCCCCTTTATCCATGATCAATCCCAATGAAGTAATCACAGCAGGAAGAACACTTTCAGCTGTAAGAGTTATGGCTAAACTTGCTATATCTGACATCCCTGTTGCTATTTTAGTAAAGCTTTCAGAAAGTTCTCCATTAGTAATGCTTTTAGCTAATATATCCACATGATTTGTCACTTCTTGTACAGCATTTTGCATAGGATTCTGAAACTTTTCATACGCCGCCGCTCCAAGATCTCCTAAAGCGATCTGCATACGTTCCAAATCACTACTAAGTCCAACATCTATGGACGCAGCTGCTTCAAAAACGGATACAACGGCAGATGCTGCTGCTTTTGCAGCATCTGCAAGGATGTCTAAAGATACTAAAATATTACTTATGTTAGAAAGTGTATCTGATAATGATTTTTCATTTAATTCCTTAATGCTCGAAGTTGCATCAGCTATTTTTTGGTTGTCTAAATTTTCTGTAAAAGGAACATCTATAAATTCTCTAACTTCTTTATTTTTTTTATCATTTATAATTTTTTTAACATCTGTTGTAGGTAAATATACAGGTAAATATCCATAAGCCATTTTAAACACCTCACAAAATTTTATAGTTACGAATAATCAAGTTTATTTTATTAATGCTTGAAATTCATTTCTAAACATGATATAATAAATAACAATTAGCATAAAAGGAGTTGTGAATATGCGTAATGATGTAGAACGAGCCATAGAAAAGTTCAGAATAAATGCTTCCGGAAGCCAAAAACATATTGAAATTGCCGAAGCGATGTTGGATGATGATGAAACTGTTCTGTTTGTTACGCCAACTAAATTAAAAAGACCAGGAAGAAGGAATGGTGTCCCACAAGTTTTGTTCTTGACTGATAAAAGAATTTTTTCCAATTCCCGTGGTTTCTTAAACAGGTATACTACAGAATCAACGTCTCTTGGTGAGGTTACTTCTGTAAATTTCACAACTGATAAGACATATGCTTATATTGAAATTAACAGCCCAACAAAAAAACAATCAATTGCACTCACAGGTAATTTAAATATATTGAAACAAGTTTATCAAGAATTTGAAACCGCCGTAAACAACTACAAATCCCAGCACCCCGCACAGAGCAGCTCCCCACAGCCAAATGCCGCCCCACAACCCGACATCACCGAAGAGATCGCAAAGCTTGCCGGACTCCGTGACAAAGGCATTATCACCGAAGAAGAATTTCAGTCCAAAAAGACCGACCTGCTGTCGAGAATGTAACTTCCCGCCGCTTCCCAGCGGCATTTTTATTAAAGCATTTTGATCACGCCCTTTGATTTTTTTGTACCTCTTGAAAAATACCCTTGCATATGATATAATTAAGCAAACATATTTACATAGGAGCTTATGTCATGAAAAAATTTATGTTAATTATCATTTCTGTCATCATGCTATTTTCAGCTTGCAATAGTAAATCTGTTCAAACTCAAATCGACCCTGCCGAAGAATTTGACGGTATTACCTTTGGTATGACCAAAGATGAAATCATCAATTTTCTTGGAAAAGAACCTGATATCATTTTTGAAACAGATGATGACGATCGTGATTACAACGACATATGGTATATGCACGAAGAACACTTTAATATCAGCGATGTTGATGTAATATATTCTTTAAAAAGAGATGCTAATGTGCTTTGTCGTGTTGATTATAGTTTTCCTAATGATGAATATACGCCGAATCAATTTATGAATGACTATAACGCTGTAAAAGAAGAGATTTTACGACGCTATCCGGGAGAAGTGCAGATAGATTCACAGTACAGTGATAGAACCATTCTGAATATCAGTACCGAAAATCGCCGTGTTGTTTTTTCCGCTAATGATAATTTATATATGCATATATCTATAGAGGAATACCGTCCCGGCAGTGATTCCACAAGATCAGATTCAGATATAGAAGAATAACCCCGCCGCTCCCCAGCGGCATTTTTATTAAACCATTTTGAACACTTCCTTTGATTTTTTGTACCGCTTGAAAAATACCCATGCATATGATATAATTAATTAAATTATTTCATACTAAAAATACAATCAGGAGGTCTTACAATGTTTTGCAGTAAATGCGGCAAGCAAGCCGAAGGGGAATTTTGCTGGAACTGCGGAGCTAAACTATATGTTCCGCCCAGTGATGATGTTAAACAAGACAGCAATTCTGTTCCATTGGCTAAACAAAAACCATTAGCTCCATATTCATCATTCCGACCGACTGCCGAATATCCTCTCGCAACAGGCTCTTTTGAAATTGACAGCGTTCATCAGATGATACGCTTTATGCCCACAACAGGATATAATGGTGTTTATTTTCACTATCAGGATATTATTGATGCGGAATTAGTACAAAACGGTTCATCTGTATTCAAGACGAGTACAAGCTCCATGATAACCCGCTCCATTATTGGCTCAGCTATCAGCAGAGATTTTGGGATAATCGCAGGAGCGACTGCCAAAGTGAACGAAAAGAAATATATCGACGAGTTATATATCCGTGTACTGTTAAAAACTCCTACATACTCTAATGCAAAAATACCGCTTATAAATGAGAGAGTCCCCCAGGATTCCATACTTAGCAGAATCGCCATGGATAAAATAGAAACCGTTCTTGCACAAATAAGGCTTGCCCAGAATACACCGCCTGTTGAAACAGCATATGCACAATATGGATTGAGTACCGTTGTCCACGAACCAAAGCCACAAAATATCAGTATAGGAAATCAGAACTGGCGCTGTCCCGAATGTGATTATTCAAACGGCGGAACAGTTTCAAACTGCATAAACTGCGGTGAACCACGACCCGGTGTTCATAGAAGCAGAAAGCCTGTTGGTCACACTGTATCTGCTGATCCTGCTGAACCTCTGCCACTTCCATCATCTGATTTATACGATGATAAAGATTGGTTTTGCCCTAAATGCGACTTAAAAAATAAAGCAACAAATAAAACCTGTCCCAACTGCGGAACTGTGCGCCCTGTACCCGGAATCGAACAAAGAACAGATACCGAAAAGAAAGGGCTTTTGGGGCGTTTTAAAAAATAAATCATTATATTGTATTCCTCCGCCGCTCCCCAGCAGCATTTTTATTAAAACATTCTGAACACACCCTTTGATTTTTTTGTGTCGCTTGCAACCATCTTCAAAATATGCTATAATTATGTAAATTCACTTAGGAGGTCATTATTATGCGTGAAGATACACAAAAGGCAATAAAAAAGTTTAATATTTTATTTATCTTTCGTCATCTAAAAGAAGCAATAGAAGATGCTGAAAAAATGCTTGAAGAAAATGAAACTGTCCTGTTTGCTGAAATCACAAACTTATCAGTAACATATATCGGCACAAATAAAACAGAGAAATTTATCGGAGTTATCTTTTTAACTGATAAACGAATATTTTTTAAAAGCCGATCACTTAAAGTTGTTACTTCGGAATCAATCCCACTCAATGACGTCATTTCGGTACATTGTACATTGAATAAATTGGCAAATGGTCATATTGAAATCCAATGTCCTACGAAAATTTACTCCATTGAAGTAGCCAGTCGCCTAGAAGAACTACATCAAATCAATCAAGAATTTGAAACCGCAGTCAACAACTACAAATCCCAGCACGCTGCACAGAGCAGCTCCCCACAGCCCAACGCCCTACAGCCCGACATCACCGACCAGATCGAAAAGCTTGCCGGACTGCGTGACAAAGGCATTATCACCGAAGAAGAATTCCAGTCCAAAAAGACCGACCTGCTGTCAAGAATGTAACTCCCCGCCGCTTCCCAGCGGCATTTTTATTAAAGCATTTTGAACACACCCTTTGATTTTATAACCCCGCCGCCGTGCAAAAAACGACGGCGGAATTATTTTTCAGTACCCCATTTTCTCCTTCATCATCTTCAGCTCATCTATCTTCTGCTGTTCGGACAGCGAATGGGGCAGCGCATAAGTCTTCTTCATATCCTTAAGGAACTGCTTCCGGTATTCGGGCGTCTTCGAGGTGATCCTTTCGGAGCGGTACCCCACAATATCCGTAAACTTACAGTCATGCAGGGACGCAAACAGCGCCTTGAATTTCCACCAGTGAAGATAGGGGACACTCACCAGATCTATGCCGTACAGCTCCATAAACGCCGCGAAAATATAACCGAAATCATGCTCGTATGAATATACGGGGGACTGCTTTTTCGCCGTCTGATTTTTCTCCCCGGACTGCTGACGGGTCTCGCCGCAGTTATAGAACCACATGATAAAATCCATGATATTATCATCGTCGGGGACTACAGGAAAAATGATCTCCTTAAGCTTTTCTGCCTTTTCACCGATGCAGATATCGGGATCCGTCAGAAGCAGATCAAACCTTATCCAGTCACGGAAATCCGTCTGCAGCTCATAGACCCTGTCCCCATATTCGTAAGCCGCCGGCAGAAATCCGTTTGTAACACTCCACCTCATATTTTCATCGCCTTTGATTTAGTGTACCGTGAGATCAGATCCTCCTGACCCTGTACCAGCTCGGCATTAAGAGCCAGCCAGAAGCTCGTTATCTCATCTATGTCGGTCCGGTCAAAATTTTCCGCAGGGAAAATTCTCTCTGCCTCTTCCTCGCCTATGAAAAGCGCAATGCCGCTTTTTATTTTTTCTGCCGTGTCCCTTGCGCTCGATGCGCCCGCTGTATTTGCAATAGCCTTAGCCGCAGCTACTATCTTGTCGGAAAATTCAATGGTCTTTACGGGGATCTCGTATTCCTTGCCGTATGCTTTAAGGATCCTCGGCTTTTTGCTGTAGGAAAACTCCCCTGCCTTTACAACGCCGTTTTCAATAGAATTTTTAGTGTTTGATCTCATAAAATATCATCCTTTCAAAATTTAATTTTTAAGAGTCCCCCGCCCGCATTTTTGTGAGACGGGGACTCCTTTTTTCTTATCAGTCCTCTGATGGATCGGTGTCGCTCCATGTGCCTGTAGACGGATCGAACCAGCCCATATCCTCATCGCCCTGACCGTTGAGATTGCCCTTGATTATCATGTCGTCATCGTCGTCGCAGGAGCTGACCTCTACCGCATAGTTGCCTTTTCTTGCAGGATAGCTTCCGCCCTTTGGAGTGTCAAAAAGGTCAACGGTTATCATAGTGACAACAGCGTCAATGCCTGTCTTGCGCTTTGTGTAGATGTCGTAAATTTTTCTGACCTCAGGCTTGTTGAACATCAGCAGCGTCTCAAAGGAAAAGGACGGCGCATAGCTTGTGATGTTCTTGCGGGCGGACTTCTCATTGATGTACTTGCGCTCCTTGGTCTGCGCCGAAGGACTTTCCGTGTTGGACGTCCAGCCTGCGCCCATCAGGGCCCACACGTCACCGTCTCCGCTCACTCCTGCCACTCCCGAGACCTCCATATAGTGGGCAATGTCGGTACGCTGCGCAGCAGCCTCAATTGTTTTTTCATCTGTCGGTTTGTAAATACTCATAAAATATTTCCTCCTTAATTTTTGATATAGTTTAATCTGAACCTTATTTTATACAGACCGGTCCTGCCTGTTCTGTCCCTTTCGCAAAGGACTCCCCCCTCTGCCGAAATTTTTGTGGGGACGCACCCCTCAGGCATACCGGGAAAATTTTTTGCGGCGTTCTGAGCAGCACACCACTGCTTCATTTTTTCTGTCCACTCCGGATTTTTGACGGAACGCTTATCCTCCGCATCAAGACGTATCTGCAGAGTGAAGCTGTACTCTCTTTTCCCGCCGCCGGAAATAAATTTTTTTATTTCGGTGTCCCCGTCAGTGATGATGCCGTAGCAGCCTGCAGCATCGGATGTCCAGTCGATGAATCCGTCGGACATCTCTTCCAGAAGCGGACACTCCGAAAAGTAATCCTGCAGACCCTCAATAATGCTTTGTGACATACAGTCAAGCCTCCTTTCAGCGTGCGCATAACCTGACGTGCCGCATCTCATCCCTGCCGTAATCGTGGCGGGCGACTGTCATTATAGTCAGCATGGCAGAGGTGTCAGAAGCTTCTGGACCTTCGCCGCGGAAAATAAGATCGCCCTTTCTGACATTTGCGTTTATGTCGGGGATATAGATATCCGCCGTGTCCGCGTTGTCCTCTCCGTATCTTTTTGCGGTGAAACCGTCCACCTCCTGCCACATACAGGGATATGACGCCACCACATCATGACCTCCGCCCTTATTCATGCGGACAATGGTACAGAAAGTGTTTGTTATCATAAATATCCCCTCCCTGCTCATATCCACCGGACAGCTTTTACAAGGTCTGCAAGATAAAGCTGGATGATGTCATCCATTTTCTGCTCGGGACTTTTTTTAACGCCCGAGGTGTACCCCACCGAATGATTTCCCACCGTCTCATAGGTCTTGAAGCCGCCGTTGTTTACGTTTTCCACGATCTCCGCCAGAGCGCAGCAGGCTTTTTTCACCCGATCCTCAAGCTCTTCGGGGATGCCCGCAGTTTTGAGAATATATTCCGTCCTTCCGTCGATGTAATCGGAAGCCCGCTCCGAAAGCCGCTCAAAGTCGGATTCGGAGAGAGTCCCTTTATAAATTTCGGAGTAATAATCATAATCAGCATATGCCATGTTTATTACCTCCCGTTTCATCATCAGTCTTCAACGGAGCAGACCAGCATCTGAATGCCCTCATGTCTCTTGTCAAGGATAAATACGTCCTCAAAGGACTCCTCGTAATAGACATACTTGCCCTGAGACATTGCGGAGGGTTCAGAAAGCTGCGCAAATGAGTAGGACGCAATAGGAAGCACACAGGACGGGTGAACAAGAAGCATCCTCACCTGATCCGCACCCTCGGACACCTTCCAGCCGCTTGTGAAATCATAGGAGGTCTTCATCAGCTTAGTGGGGACGGAAATGACCTCCACCTCATCGATTCTTGACACTGCCTTGATAATGGAATCGTCCCCGTTTACGCGGTAGGACTCCCTTGCGTTGTCGATCATAGTCTTTGTGTATGTATCCACATAGAGTATCCTGCCGGAGGGCGGCACAAGAGCCTCGTCCATAGCGTCCATCATCTCGTCGAACAGGTCAAGGACAGTCTCCTTGTTGAGGACATCGGGACTCTGGACAGTGATCTCGTCCAGCTCATCCTTCAGCTCATAGAGCCTTGAAATAAGGTAAGCGTCCATTTCGGGAAACTTCTGAGTCTCATTCATAGTCTTTGTGATGTTCACGATGCTTGCCGCCGTGTTGGTCTGGTCAATGTCCTGAGGGTGAACAAGAGTCTGCCACATTCTGTGGTTTGTGAGAGTCTTGTCCTCCCAGTCGTTGTCCCAGTTCTGAGAGAAATCTCCTATGCTGCTGCGGTCGCCGTCCACACGTCCCCCTGTAGAAATGTTGGGGATCTTGATGGTCTTAGCGTCCACTGTCTTGTACTTTCTGCTGTTTTCCGTATCCCAGAGCTTTCCGAAGTACAGCACATAGCCGTAAGCGTTTGCAAGCTCCTTTGAATAACCTTCTGCGTAATTGATTGACATAAAAAATCATCCTTTCTTTTTGAATAGATAAATTAAAAATTACTTGCACCATATGCCGGTGAATTTAAAACCGAACTGCTCGCCGGAGGCAGCCGCCCCATGCTTAAGACCCATGTCCACTGTCCGTGCGGAGTTTTCCTCCATCAGCTCCCCGATCTTTTCGGTCGCCATCTCCAGCTCGGACTCCTTATCTGAGAGAGCCTTTTTATGCATATCAAGAATTTGCTCTGCAATATCCTCGGAGACTCCCAGCTTTTTCAGATCTTCAATGTTCATTTTTACATCTTCCTTTCATATATTTTTAGATCATGTTTCAGCGGATGTTTTACTTTACACCGTCACATTCCCCCTTTCACCGTCTGCGATCTCAGAGAGCACCGCTTTCGCTTCCTCCTCCGACTCTCCCATCCATTTCATGCGGTACTCCCACTTTGCAAGGATGCCATTCAGCACGTCCTGCCTGTCACGCTCCCGCTCGGAGTTTTCGTCAATAAAGGGGGACTGGTCAAAGACAACGGAGACCCGTGCGTCGGGGTCAAGCTTCCCGTCAATGTACCTGTATCCGATAAGAAGAATTGTTTTCACAAGTCTGTGCAGAAATCCCTCCACATTGATGAAATGCTTGTGAGCGTGCTGTATAAGATCCTGCTTGTCCCCCACATACTGAGTGGCAGTAACATCACGATAGGTATTGAACTGATAATGCTTTGTGCCGAACCCCGCCTTGAAGCTGAGAAGATCAAGCTGGGACTGCACCGCCGCGATATTTTCCTCCACCCGAAGCTCGGGATTATGCTCCTGAACAAGAGGCTTTCCCGTGCCGTCGTCAATGGTCTCGGATATGTAGTAAAAAAGCTGCTGATTTACCTCATCGGGGGATATCTTTTTCTCTCCCGACAGCTCGGACATAAGGCTCTTGCTGAGAAAGACCTTTTTCTGCCCTAACCAAATGTCGGAGTTAAAATTGTTGTACGCAAGATCCGCTCCCTTCAGATTGTCGATGGCATTGTAGAATATGGAGCACCCCAGACCGTTGCTCTCGGGAAAGGGATTTACCACCGCAGGTCTGCACACCGAGAACCAGGGCTTGTCCGAGCCCGTCTTTATAAGAGCGGGGATACCCTCCGGAAGCGTCTCCTCTGTAAGAGTTCCCCCATAGCGTTCGGTATTGAAGAGGTGATTTTCAATAACATACTCCCCGCCCTCAAGACGGTGTATCTCAAGATAAATTTTTTTGCTGCCATGGAGATACAGTTCAGAGCAGAACGCTGCCTCTGTAATGATGCCGTTGTCACAGCTCATGGGAATTATCATGTCCGCATCAATATAGTTGAGATCGATCTTCGCATCGGGGGAGGGGATAATTTTTCCCTTTCTGTCAACGGAGACATTTTTCAGCCTGATGACCACCGCCGCAGTGCCGGACCACATCATACGTTCCATAAGACCGTTGGCTTCCTCCCAGAAATTATTGCTGCCGAAGACGCCGCCGTTTTCACTTTCCCCCATTAAAAATTCCGAGCTGTATCTGTCGTCCAGCTTAACGGAGGTCTTGTCGTTGATAAGTATGCTCGCCCAGTCCTCGCATATTTTTTTAGCCATTTTCAGAGTGTACATATCCTTTGTCCTGTAGCTCTCGCCGTTTTCAAAGGCTATGCGGTGGAACGGCTCGTAAAAGCCTATCCACCAGAGCCGCCATTCATTTATTTTGCTGTAGTAATCCGCACTGAGAACGCAGCCGAATTTTTTGCCAAGATAATTGATTATTTCATTGTTCATGTTCGATATTCCTTTCTGACAAAAGCAGTTTGATAAATTTGCTGAAGCTGTATTCCAGTGCGTCAGCAGTATCAATATCACAGGTGCCGTCATCAAGTCGGACGTCCCTGTCAGTAATTTTCGGATCCCATATCTGTTCGGACAGACTGCTTATTACGCCCTCGCATTCTCTCATTACCGAGAAGCGATCCTGCGCCATCAGTGAGGTGAGAGCCGCTATCCTGTCATTGCAGGGAGCCTTGTAACAGTCCATGATCTTCACCGCCAGACGTGCATTTCTGCAGGCATATCTGAGCCCGTTTATCACCGCCTGATTTTCATTGTCCGCCCAGACAAATTTTATTAAATGAGAGGGGAACCGCCTGTATAATTTTTTCATGAAGGAGATAAACTCCTCATTTATTTTCTGCGGGTCAACCTCTCCCTTGCCGCCGTCAATTCTGTGCTCTGCAATAACAGCCAGAGCCCTGAACCCGTCCAGAAAAGCCGTGGCGACAAAAACCGTCTTTGACTTGTTTCCTCCGAAATCAATGCCGATGTTGATCGAGGTGATGAGATCAGCATCAACACTGTCGGTTATGTACCGTTCGGGATCATCCGCAAAGCCCCTGAAAATAATGCCGTCCGCCGCAATGCGTATGCCCAGGATGTCCCGCTTGTACCATACCGAGGAGGTGTCATACTGGGAGCGTATTTCCTCACGTCTCTGCTCGGGTATGTTGATATTGTCGTCAATGGTGAAATGACCGTAATTATATCCCCCGATAAATTTGCCCTCCACACTGTCGCTCCGGTACCTGTCGATATAGTCGGTGTAAATTTTCGCCTTGGGATTGTCCGGGTTAAGATCCCAGAAAATCTTTCTTTTATATGCCGCGATAGTACGGTTAAAAGCCTCTTTTATAAAGCTGTCCGCATGGAGATTTATCTCCGTAGCTATCCACATCCCGTAGGAATTTCCGCGGATGGATTTGAAGCTGCTTTCAAGCATCCCCCCGCAGAAAATAACTATACGTGTCTTGAAGCCTGTGGACGCTCCGCAGATAGTGAGAGCCTCATTGCCCTTGTATTTTCCCCAGCGGCACTGACCCTTGAAATAATGCTCGATACCGAAACCGTTGCAGTCGCCGAGGATAAGCTTTGCATTTCCCAGAGTGGACGCCGTTGCAAGATGGAGCTTGTCCCTTGTGGTCTGAAGCTCTTTGCAGAAGGCGTAGATGTTGTCCACCGTCTTGCCTGCACGGACAGCCCCCTCCGCAACGTTTATCATGCAGTCGGGACATCTGCGGATATAGTCCAGATGCTTTTCGCCGAAATTGTAGGGTACGGATTTTTCCGCTCTTACAGAGTCCATCGCCGCCGCAAGAGCCTTCACCGCCGAGCTTTCAACAGAACTCATTCTTCTCCTCCGTTATAATTTTCCTCTTCCTCGGACAGCTCATCGATAGCCGCCGCAAGCTTTTCATATAACTCCGGATACTGTCTTGCCAGAGCCTCGAAAACCTTGTCCTTTACAGCCCCGAAGCCAACCTCCGAGAGCTTTTTGTTTTTGATGTCCACGCTTTTTTTGTAAGCCGTCAGACGGATAAGATCGGAAGCCTGCTTCATAAGCTTCATAGGGTCCACATCCTCAAGATCCTCATCGGAAAGCCGCTGTATGCTTGTCAGAATGAGATCCGAGAGGGTGCGGATAATTTCCTCTGTCCTGTCCTGATCCGGCTTATTCATTTTTTGTTTTGATCCTCTTGCCATGCTTTACATAGCCGCCTCCTTTCTGATTTTTATATACCCTTGCTAAGATCCATAAGAATTTTCAGCATATCGTCCAGCTTTTTTTCTGTCTTGGTCTGTTCTCTGAAAAAATCGTCCTTAGTAAGATAATTGTCCTTTATCCTGCGTATGTCATCGGTATTTTTTTCGATATCCTTCTGTGCGGTCTCAAACTCCTTAGCGGAGATCTTATTATCCAGCTCCCTGAACGTCCGCACCAGAAAAAAGCCTATGACGCCGATAAGCAGGGTAAGGACCCCTGAATATACAGATAAAACTGCCGCTGCATCTGCTGCCATAAAATATCTCCTTTCCTTTATTTTTACGGGACCGAACCTTACATTTTTATTATAAAACATATGTTCGAACATTTCAAGGAACATATGTTCCTAATTTGTGATCAAAAAATGCGGGTGTCAATATTTTGCCATTATGTACCCGTTCTCCATTTATATTCCTTTATCCATTCATATATTGTCTGACCGATAGTCTCCCTGTCAAGCTTCACTGTAATATCCGCCTTGTTGTCAAGAACTATTTTTTCGTCTCTCCTGCTGCTTGCTTGCGGCGCATTTTCGTAATAGTTGTATGAGTTGAACTGCTGAGATGCTGCCATAATGTTCGCCATATGGTCATGTGCCGCCATGGCATTTTCATAAATACTGTTCATCTTTTCAGCAGAGACGTCCGAAGCCTTCCTGCCGCTTCCATATCTGATGGAGTAGGAGCCCTGCTCGCCAAGGATGTCCGCAATATTCTGTCCCACATTTTTCATTCCGATAGCGGCGGAAGAAATACCCTCCTCACAGGCGGTGAAAAAGCTGTCTATAAACTCCTGAGCCGCCGCTGTGAGATCATCCTTGTCTCCAAGTATACCCTCCACAAATGCGGCAAGGGACTCTCCTCCTATTGCCCTTATCTCCTCGGGAAGCGACCCGAACCGGTCAACAACACTATCGATAAGCTCGCTGTTCAGCTTGTCCATTTCGGGAGCATACAGATCATTTGCGAGATCACCTGCAAGCTTGTCCCGCTCAGCATAAAGCTCGTTTATTTTTTCAAGCTCCGCATCGGAGGACTTTGCAAGATTTTCCGCAAATACCATTCCGTCGTCCATATCAAATGTTGTAAGCTGTCTGAGCACATCATCCGAAACGCCCCGCTCCTTAAGCTCCTTGATGACCTTATGGTACTGCCGCATTTTGTTCATCTGCTCTGTCAGATTTTCAACGGTGTAGGTTTTAGTCTCATTGCCTTCGCCGTCCTTTTCCTTAGTGATCGTGAACACATCCCCCACTGTCAGCAGCTTATTTTTGTAGCTGTTCACCGAGCTTTCTATCTTGGAATAAGCCGCCTTATACTCGCTGACGATATCCGAAAGACCGTCCTGCACATCCTGCACCTGTTCCTCCAGTGCATCCCGCTGGTAGTCAAGGATGGTCTTATAGTAGCTGTACCATTCGTCTGAATATTCGGGACAGTATTCCTGAATAAGGTCTAACCTGCGTCTGTAAGCTTCCTCCGAGGAAATAAGTCCAAGGTTTTCCTGCATTGAAACGCTGTCCCACAGCTTCTTCATTGTCTGTTCTGCATCTTCGATGGTGTCCTCGTCCTCAGAAGGGTCGTAATTTAAAATGCTGCCTATTGAGTAGGTGGGAGTGGGGACTTCAACATAATTGTTAATTGTGTCGGAAACAGCTGTAGCAGCGGTTGAAATCCAATCCGGAACAATATCTGCAACGTCTTTCGCGATATCTGTATAATCAGTTATCATACCAAATACATTGCCGTTCAAATTACCTTTTCCAGTATCAAGGTTTTTTAATTCATATTCTTCAGGGGACAAGCTTTTAGCCGTGTCATTTGTTGATTTTGAGTATTTATTTAAATCATCCTCCTTCAAAAATTGCCCTTCATATTCACTTATTACTGATTTATATGAATCATCTAAACCTGCAAGGGCACTGTATTCAAAAGATGCTTGTCTCATCAGTTCTTCTGCCTCAAAGAGCTCTTCTTCAGCTTTGGCATAATCATCAAAGCTTATAGTATCTTTTAATACCTTCTTATTTCCAATTGTAATATAATCTGAAGTATTATCTTTTTTATTGCTATTAAAATACGAAGCGTATGCGTTATACCTTTTTGATCTGGTTTCATATATCAAGCTTTTATTATATAAATTACTAAAAGCAATATTACGTAACCTTTCTACCTCGTTATCAATATATGAGGCTTCTAAATAACTATTACGCAAATATTTCTCTTTTTCTTTTTGGGAAGCTTCTTCTATTTTGTCATATACAAATTTTTTCGTCTCATTCTCATCGTAATTTTGTATCTGATTATCAATAATCCTGATGTTTAAATCAGTAACCATGTTATTCATCAAACCGATAGCTTTTTTAAACTCACTTTCATTTGCTTTATTTGTAAGCTTACCATTTTCGTCAACCATATTTCGTATTTCGTTCCATTGCTGTCTTGCGTTCTTTGCGTTTTCATCAACTTTTTTAATGTTCTCCTTAGCCGACTGAACTGCCTCATTATACGCATTTATATAATCGTAAATTTTTTGTACTGATTCAGGAATTTGGTTTTGTAAATTTTGCTGATCAAGGTAATCGCTTGAATAGTCAATCATTGATTTAAGCAGCACTCCGCCCCCTATTGCAGCTATTGCACCTAACCCGCCTGTAAGAGCTAACTTAGCAGCTGCTGGTACAGACGCTATTAGACCCGCAACTTCTGCTGCTTCTTTAGTACTATTACTCAAATAAGTTTGCGCTTTTTTAATATCCTCATCAGGATTATTATCTATTTTTGCCCATATTTTTACATCGTTAGAATCGGCATCTGCTGCTTTTTTTACTATTGAAGTTGCTTCTTCTAATTTCTTTAAAAATTCTTCAAGATTCATATTAATCACCTCATATTTTCATTTTAATACTTGACTTTATTTCCTGTATATGGTACACTATAAAAAACACATCATATCAGGAGATTTTATTATGAAAAAAATTATGTTAATTATAATTTCTGTCGTTATGCTTTTTGCCGCTTGTAAAAATTCAACTGAAAATATCACAAATACCACTGCTGAAAGTTACATAGAAACTTCTGCACCAACTCAAATTAACCCTGCTGAGGAATTTAATGGTATAACTTTAGGTATGACTAAAGATGAAATCATTAATACGCTTGGAAAACAACCGGACAGAGTTACAAACAGTAATATAAAATACAATAATGAATCATATTTTAATATTGAAAATGCAGAAGTGAGCTATTTCATTAATGATGTCTATGGGCTGATATTTGTGTCTGCAACATACCATTATCCTACCGGATCAGAACAAAAAATGATTGATTATACATCCATAAAAGAGGAACTCTTTAAACGTTACCCACAGGAAACATTTACTGAATTCAGTGAAGAAGATAATAACCTAAAATTTAATACTGAAAACCGTTATGTTTCACTATCTGCCGCAGATGAAGATTCCTTATATGTTATAATTGGCATTGATGATATGGAAAAACTACAAAAGAAATCAAATAATAACGCCGAAACTCCTTCTGAAACCCAGATAGACCCCGCCGAAGAATTTGACGGTATTACGTTTGGAATGTCTAAAGAAGATGTAATCAAAACGCTGAGCAAAGATCCCGATTATGAAACCGAAGAAACTTTAGAATATTCAAACGAAATCTTTTTTGGTCTTAGCAATGCCAGTATAATGTATGACTTTGATGATAATGCATTAAACTTAATTTTTGTCAGCTATTCATACCGGAGTGAATCAGAAAAAGAACAAATACCGGCTGACTATGCTTATTTAAAAGAAGAACTTTTAAAACGTTATCCTGAAAGTGCATTTACTTACTTTAGCGAACAGAATGATAGATTTTCTTTCTTCACTGAAAATCGTAATGCAATGCTCACAATGAGTGACTATTCTATAATTTTTACAATAGGTAAACTTGATATGGATGAATAACCCTCCCCCGCCGCTAAAAATGCGGCGGATTATTTTTGCACAGATCATATTTCATATGCATCAATCCTCCTTTAATGCAATTATAAAACATATGCCCGAACAT
>JAFLUI010000179.1 GCA_022508825.1 Oscillospiraceae bacterium | reverse complement strand
GTAATGGAGGGCGGAAACGCCACTGTTATCGCAAACGCAGAGGGCGGAAGAACTACGCCCTCGGTAGTAGGCTTCACAAAAACAGGGGAGCGTCTTGTTGGTCAGGTGGCTAAGAACCAGGCTGTAACAAACGCAGGCAGAACTGTAGCTTCCATCAAGAGACACATGGGCTCCGACTACAAGGTGGACATCGACGACAAAAAATACACCCCTCAGGAAATTTCCGCTATGATACTCCAGAAGCTGAAAGCGGACGCTGAGGCTTTCCTCCACGACACAGTTTCCGAGGCAGTCATCACCGTTCCCGCATACTTTACAGACGCTCAGAGACAGGCTACAAAGGACGCAGGTCAGATAGCGGGTCTTAATGTAAGACGTATCATCAACGAGCCTACAGCAGCGGCTCTTTCCTACGGTATCGACAAGGAAGAGGATCAGACCATCATGGTATACGACCTGGGCGGCGGTACATTCGACGTTTCCATCATCGAAATGGGCGACGGCGTAACAGAGGTTCTCGCTACAGCAGGTAATAACCGTCTTGGCGGTGACGATTTCGACCAGAGAATCATAAACTGGATGATAGAGGAATTTAAAAAGTCCGAGGGTATGGATCTGTCCGGCGACAAGCTTGCAATGCAGCGTCTTAAGGACGAGGCTGAAAAGGCTAAGATCACACTTTCCGCAACTCCCTCCGCTTCAATTTCCATCCCCTATATCACAGCGGATGCTAACGGTCCCAAGCACCTTAACATGGAGCTTTCACAGGCTAAGTTCAATGAACTGACCTCCGACCTTGTACAGTCCACAATGGGTCCTGTAAAGCAGGCTCTCTCCGATGCAGGCTTAAAGCCCTCAGACATCAAGAAGGTGCTGATGGTGGGCGGTTCTTCAAGAATACCCGCTGTTCAGGACGCTGTAAAGAGCTTCATGGGTCAGGATCCCTTCAAGGGCATCAACCCCGACGAGTGCGTTGCTCTGGGTGCTGCATATCAGGGCGGTATCCTGTCCGGTGACGTTGACAAGGAAAACGCTGTACTGCTCCTTGACGTTACGCCTCTTTCTCTGGGTATCGAGACAGCAGGCGGCATCTGCACAAAGATGATCGAAAGAAATACTACCATCCCCACCAAGAAATCTCAGGTGTTCTCAACCTTTGCGGACAATCAGACCGCTGTTGATATCAACGTGCTTCAGGGTGAGCGTGAATTTGCAAAGGACAACAAGCAGCTTGGCGTGTTCCGTCTTGACGGTATCGCTCCCGCTCCCAGAGGCGTTCCCCAGATCGAGGTAACATTCGATATCGACGCAAACGGTATCGTAAATGTTTCCGCCAAGGATCTCGGCACAGGCAAGGAGCAGAAGATCTCCATCACCGCTTCAACAAATATGTCCAAGGACGACATCCAGAAGGCTGTTGACGAGGCCGCTAAATATGCCGAGGAGGACAAGAAGCGCAAGGAAGCTGTTGACGCCAAGAATCAGGGCGAGAACATGGTATTCCAGTGCGAAAAGGCTCTGGCTGATTTCGGAGACAAGGTTTCCGCTGACGAAAAGGCTAACGTTCAGTCCAAGATAGACGCTCTCAAGGCTGCCGTTGCATCCGATAATACCGAGGACATCAAGGCTAAGACCGAGGAGCTGCAGAAAGCGTTCTATGAGGTATCAAGCAAGGTATATCAGGCAGCAGGCGCAAACGCACAGGACGGCGGAGCAGGTCCCGACATGGGCAATATGGGCGGCGGTTCTTCCGATGACGGAAACGGCGGCAACTTTGTAGACGCAGACTTCACTGAAAACAACTGAGGTGGAAATTATGGAAGAAACAAACGATAAAATGCGGGAAATGATGCTTATCCAAAGTTATGCTGACTTGCAGCGTATAAAAAACGCAAATAACAGAGATGCAGAAATTGAGTATCAGTTAAAGATCGTAGAAGAAAAACTTAAATATATGGGATTTAATTTATCAAAATTACCGACATTTGACGCAATATAATTGAATCGTTTATGCCCCCTCAAGGGGGCAATGACGTTTAAGGTACAATTTACATACAGGCATAAGTACAATATATTATACCAATAGTATTGAACCGGCTCACGAAAGGAAGTTCCCTATGGCTGAAAAACGAGATTATTACGAGGTCCTTGGACTGAGCAAGGGCGCGTCCGAGGACGAACTCAAGCAGGCTTTCCGAAAGCTTTCAAGAAAATATCACCCCGACTTCAACCCGGGCGACAAGGAAGCCGAGGAGAAATTCAAGGAAATAAACGAGGCTTACGAAGTTCTGTCCGACCCTGATAAAAAATCCCGTTACGACCAGTTCGGTCATGCGGGAGTAGACCCGTCCTACGGCGGCGGAGGCTTCAGCGGCGGCTTCGGGGATATGGGCGACATAAGCGACATCTTCTCCAGCTTCTTCGGAGGCTTCGGTGGAAGCACACGAACCAATCCCAACGCCCCCAGACGGGGTCAGGATATCCAGACAGAGGTCAGCATAAGCTTCATGGAAGCCTGTTCGGGCAAAAGCGTGGATATTAATGTAAACCGCATGGAGAAGTGTCCCGACTGTAACGGAAGCGGCGCGGCGGCAGGTTCCGGTACGGAGACGTGCCCGGACTGTCACGGTACAGGTCAGATAAAGGTCACCCAGCGTACTCCCTTTGGCATGATCTCCTCACAGAAGCCCTGTTCAAAGTGCGGAGGAAAGGGTACTATTATAAAAAATCCATGTTCCAAATGCCATGGAAACGGACGTATCAACGTCACAAAGAGCATCAATGTAAATATCCCTGCGGGTATCGATGACGGTCAGACGATACGTGTCGGCAGTCAGGGTCACAGCGGAATAAACGGGGGTCCTGCAGGAGATCTGCACGTTCTGGTAACAGTCCGTCCCGACGCTATTTTCGAGCGCGACGGATACGATGTCCATACAGAAATGCCTATAACCTTTGTACAGGCGGCTCTTGGCGCGGATGTCACCGTCCCAACCATAGACGGGACGGTCAACTACACCATCCCCGAGGGCACACAGCCGGGAACTATATTCCGTTTCAAGGGCAAGGGCATAAAAAAGCTGAACCGTCCCGACAGGGGAAATCAGTTTGTACACATCACTATCGAGGTACCAAGCAATCTGACGAAAAAGCAGAAGGAGCTTCTCCGCGAGTTTGACGGCTCTCTGGACGAGAGTAAGAACTACAAAAAGCGGAACAGCTTCTTTGACAAGATAAAGCAGGCATTTGAGAAATAGCATAAAAATATGGACTGCCGCATCTTTTAAAACGGTGCGGCAGTCCTTTTTGTCCTTGTTTATTTTTCGTTTTCCTGCAGATTTTCCAGCAGCTTATACAGAAGCTTATAAAGCTGTTCTGCATCCTGCGGATCCATATTCACGCAGGAGCTCATCTTGCCCGGGACGTTAACGGCGCGCTTTTTCAGCGCCTTCCCCGAGTCGGTGATGGAAATGATAAGATTGCGTTCGTCCTCAGCCGAGCGGGTGCGGTTTATATATCCCTTGTCCTCTAACTTTTTGAGAAGCGGCGTAAGGGTCCCCGAGTCAAGATAAAGATAGTCACCCAGCTCCTTGACGGTCATCTCCTTATGCTCCCACATCACCATCATTGTAATGTACTGAGTATATGTCAGATCAAGCTTGTCAAGATGCGGCTTGTACCTCCTTATGACCTCTTTTGAGCAGGCATAAAGAGGAAAGCAAATCTGGTTTTCAAGCTTAAGACAGTCATTTTTGTTATTTGCCATTGCAAATTATCCCCCTGTATCAGTTTTTTCCCCAAGACCATTATATCAGAAATCAGGGTATAATGTCAAGGATATTTTTATCTGACAAAAAATTTACTTAGAATCGTCACATTTGCACTAAATTGGCAAAATCATAGTCTGAATTTAATGCAAAATGACGATATTTTGGGATTTTGAAAAAAATACTTGACTTTTGCTCTTGTTTGATGTAAAATAATTAAGTGGTCAGTGTTCGGGCGTGACAGCATCGGACAAGCACTTCAAATTATGGGAGCATAGCTCAGCTGGGAGAGCATCTGCCTTACAAGCAGAGGGTCATAGG
>JAFLUI010000178.1 GCA_022508825.1 Oscillospiraceae bacterium | reverse complement strand
GCTGCGCTGGACCAGCCAGACTTTCACCCCGCTTTGTGCACTAAATGATAATTTAATTTCTGGAAACAAGAAATTTTATAGCCCTCTCAATGCTGTCTCTGGAGTTGCCCCAGTCAGCGTCCTTGCCGGTGTTCCGGTAGTCGTACATCGAGCAGTAATGGGACACGTCCTTGTACAGGACGGCGATGTATTTTTCGGTAAGCTCCCCTGTCAGCCTGGTGAAGCTTTCAAGGTCTGCCTTGCTCAGATATGTTGGCGCAAGAGACTGCAGCAGGTCATAGTGGGGCAGACAGATAAACTCCTGCTGGTCAAGCAGGTCACGGAACTCCTGTCCCCCATACATTTCAAAGAAGGTCTGCATAAGGCGTCCCATGCCGTGATCCACCTTTTCACATACGAAGCAGGTGGAGTTGATCTCGGACAGCTTTGCTTTCCTTGCATTCTTTGGCTCAAAGAGCTTTTTCCGTGAGAAAAGCTGTCCGTGTACCTCTTCCAGATGGGTCTGGAGCATAAGTGCAAGGGAGAGACGGTTCTTCTGCTTCAGCAGCTGCCCGAAGTGAGTGTGGCAGAAGCCCGTCCTGTTGGTCTCGATACGCACGTCCGGCTCCATCATCGCATCACCCATTATGTATTCCACGGTGCGCTGCTCCAGCGTATCCCTCATCCTGCAGATGGGACAGCCCTCCTTTGGTTCAAGTATATCGCTTATTGGGATGGTCAGAATACTTTCACGCATAGTTATTTCTCCTTTGCAATAAGAGTGAATTTAATGGTATGATCCTTTGAATCGTTCGTGTAATAATCATAGGTGACGGTCTTTTTTTCGACAGTGACAGTATTTGTGTCCTCGTCATAATCCGCACCACGCCAGTGTCTTGCACGTTCAGGGTCGAAGCCGTATTTTTCGAGGACGGACAGGGCAAATTTCTCTCCCACCTTGGCAGGTATGCCGAATTTGCAGCCATCACATTCGATCTCATAAACATTTGATTTTCCCGCGTCAAGACTTGTAAGCTTATTGCCGCCGCATTTCAGTTTCAGGATATATTTGACCCCGCTTATATCAAGAGTTTTTAGCTTATTATTGCTGCAGTCCAGCTCGATAAAATCGGCGTCCTTGCACAGCTCGATTTCTTCAAGCAGATTATCCGTACAGCGCAGATGTGAGATTTTCGGATTGCCGCTCAGATCAAGAGCTGTCAGCTTATTTCCGGAGCAGTACAGCTCCCGAAGCTCAGGATTTTTGCTCACGTCAAGACTTGTAAGTGAATTTTTCTCACAGTTAATGTCATAAATCGCAGGATTTTTGCTCACATCAAGCTTTTTAAGCTTATTTCCTCCGCAGTATAGATATGCAAGCTTTGTATTTTTGCTCAGATCAAGACCTGCAAGAGCGTTATCCCTGCAGTAAAGAGCATAAAGCTCTGTATTTTTGCTAAGATCAAGACTTTTGAGTGCAATATTATCACAGCCAAAAATTTTAAGCTTTTTATTTTTGCTGATATCAATTTTTTTAAGCTTATTTTCCGAGCAGTCAAGTTCGGTAAGCTTTTTATTTTGACTCAGATCAAGACTTGTAAGACAGTTATTTTCACAGTATAAAGCATCCAGCTTTGTATTAAGACTCACATCAAGCTTTTTGATCTTATTGTATGAGCAGTATAATTCGGTAAGTTTTGTATTTTTGCTCACATCGATCTTCGTAAGCTTGTTTCCATGGCAGTCCAGCCTTTTAAGCTCGGTGAAATACTCTATTCCGTCAACCGAACCGATATCCATGTAATAAGCCTCTATCTCCTTAGCAGCCTTTATCTCATTCTGGGACAGGATACCGTCATTATTTTTATCGAATTCGGACGCAACATACTCTCTGAAAATTTTGTCCGGGAAAGTAGTTTTGTCGATCTTTACCCCTTCTGCTGCCTCTGCGGAAAGCGTCAGCGCAGATACTGTCATGACAGCCGCCGCTATGCCAAGCAGCAATGCTTTTTTCATTTAGTCTCCCCCTTTGCCACAACTGTAGACTTGTCCGTTTTAAGATGATATATCCTCTTATTATTGCTCAGGTCAAGCTTTTTGATAGAGTTGCCGCTGCAGTTAAGATCCCACAGTCTTTCATTATTTTTCAGATTCAGCTTAGTGAGCTTATTGTCATTGCAGTACAAAGTATTCAATATGGTATTCTTGCTTAAATCAAGCTTTTTGATAGCATTGTCACTGCAGTCAAGAGTGTAAAGCGCTGTATTTTTGCTCACATCCAGCTCCGTAAGCTTATTTGACGCACACCACAGATGCTCCAGTGCAGTGTTTTTGCTTACGTCCAGCGTCTCCAGCCTGTTTCCTGTACAGCCAAGATTCTTCAGATCTTTATTTTTGCTCACATTCAGACTTGTCAGCTTATTGTCGCTGCAGTACAGATAGGCAAGCTTTGTGTTTTTTCTTACATCAAGCTTTGTGATATAATTATCATAACATCTCAGATGGAAAAGCTCCGGAGCCTTGCTTACATCCAGACTTTTAAGCTTGTTGTCATATACGTCAAGGCTGTACAGCTTGCTGTTGGCACTGACATCAATAACGGTGAGCTTATTTTCCGAGCAGTCCAGACTTTCAAGCTCGGGGAGAATGCTCACATCAAGGCTTGTAAGCTGATTTTTTGCGCAGTCCAGCAAAGTGAGCTTTGTATTTTTGCTGACATCCAGACTTGTAAGTTCATTTTCTCCGCAGTCCAGGACTGTAAGCGCCTTATTTTTCCTGACATCAAGCTTTTTAAGATGATTATTTCCGCAGGACAGATATGTAAGCTTTGTATTCCTGCTCACATCAAGGCTTTCTAACTCATTGTAGTTGCAGGACAATTCTGTAAGCTTGGTATTTTTGCTCACGTCAAGCTTTTTAAGACGGCCGAAATTATTTCCGCAGCTCAGTCTTTCCAGATCTTTATTTTTGCTGACATCAATGGTTGTAAAATAATTCATGCCACATTCCAGTTCCTTAAGCTTTGTATTTTTGCTTAGATCAATGCTTTCAAGCTTGTTGCTGTGACAGGTCAAAGTTTTCAGCTCGGTAAAATATCCGATACCGTCCAAAGAACGGATACCCTCGTTATAAACAAAGATATCCTCTGCTGTATTTATCTCCTCGGAGGACAGCAGACCGTCATTATCCTTGTCGATATTTGACGACACATACTCCCTGAATTTATAGTCGGGGAAATTGGTCTCGTCGATCTTTACCCCCTTGGCAGCCTCGGCGGAAAACGCCGTCAGAGATATTGTCAGAACGGCGGCAGCGGATACCGCGATGCCCAGTAATGTTTTTTTCATAAGGTTACCTCCCATGTCATTCAGCCTTAGTACGCATATAATGAAAAAGATACTGCTGCGCTATCCCCGCATAGGGCAGTACGAAGTCCGGAAATCCCTCCGGATAGAACTGCTCCATGACCCTTTTCATCCACACATCCATGGGGACGCACTCTATCCTGTACATACCGTACAAAAGAGCGCAGTCCGCCACCTTGGGACCCACTCCCTTTATTGTCATAAGGACCTTTCTTGCCTCCTCCACAGGAAGCTTTTTTACCTCATCAATGGAGATCTCCCCATCGTTAAGCTTCTGAACGCAGTCTGATATGTATTTTGCACGGAAGCCCGCCCTCAGAGGAGCAAGGTCATCCGGCTGGACGTCCTTCATGTCTGTGTAGTCAGGAAATCCCCCGTACATCTCGCAGAGACGTCCTATTATCCCCTTTATTCTGGGGATATTGTTGTTCTGGGAGATTATAAAGGAGCAAAGCGCTTCCCAACTGTCCTGCTTAAGAAGACGTATCCCTCCCGCATAAGCGCAGGCTTTTTTCAAAGCGGAGTCCTCCGAAAGACGCTCCTTTATCTCGGTATAGTCCGTTTCAAGATCAAAATATGGCACCCATATTTTCATGAAAGTGTCTTCATCCGTATTGGAAAATCTGAAAAAATCTTTTTCCGCGGAAACGGTCAGGGGAGTGTTCAGCATATAGCCGTGATATGTGCAGTCTCCGCCGCTGCCGACGCGCTCCCAGCGGAACGCCTGACCGCAGTCAAGGGTCTCGTCAAGATCAAGATCGGGGGTCTTGAGAAGGATGTCCCCGCCCTGCTTTATGTAGTCCATTGTAGTACATCTCCTTAATATTGGGTTTCCAAAGGGGGCGCTTGCCCCCTTTGGCGGGGTCGAGGGGCAGAGCCCT
>JAFLUI010000177.1 GCA_022508825.1 Oscillospiraceae bacterium | reverse complement strand
TTACCTACGTTTCAGCACAGCGGCGTTCTGCTCGGCGTTCTGACCACATTAGTAAGAAGATGATCGATGCTTACAAGCAGGGTATCAAGTCCTAACCTGATTAGTTAGTATACCCTTATAAAAGTTAAGTATCCTCCGCAAGACCCAGTGTTTTGCGGAGGATACTGCTTTTCCGTTGCTTAGTTTCGATATAATTTATGTGTTTGCGGATTGATAACTCTATATCTCTATAACTTTAAGTGCACATTTAATGCCGTCCACAGCAGCGGACATTATCCCTCCTGCATATCCTGCGCCCTCGCCGCAGGGATACAGTCCCTTTACCGAGACAGACATCATGGACTCATTTCTTGTTATCCTTACAGGAGAGGAAGTCCTTGTTTCGGGAGCGGTCAGGACTGCTCCCCTGTTTCCGAAGCATTTCATTTTTTTAGAAAATTGATTCAGTCCTATACGCATCATTTCCGTTATCTGCTTCGGAAAAAGTTGGTCAAAATTACAGGGAGTCGCTCCAATAGCATATGTTGGTGAGACTTCTGCGCCTTTAATATCTCCCCCGCCATCCAAAAAGCTTCCCACGGTGGCAGCGGGAGCAGTGTAATTTTCTCCTGCTAAAGTATATGCCTTTCGCTCTATATCAGAGGCAAATTTTACTCCATTAAGGGGATCTCTGCCGAAATCGTCTGCGGAAACAGACACCACCAGCGCGGAGTTTGCATTTTCACCGTCTCTGGCAAATTCGCTCATGCCGTTTGTGACCACCGTTTTTTCCTCGCTTGAGGACGGTACCACCATTCCCCCGGGACACATACAGAAGGTGTACACAGCCCGTTCTCCTTGTCTGTAGGAAAGCTGATATTCTCCTTTCGGAAGATCAGGGTTGTTCCAATGCTTACCGTACAGAGAGCGGTTCACGTCCTCCTGCTTATGCTCTATGCGTGCTCCTACGGAAAAAGGCTTCGCTTCAAGAAAAATTTTCTTGCTGTCCAGCATTTTAAAGGTGTCCCTTGCGCTGTGACCGATGGCAAGGATAAGAGCGTCACAGGGAATGACCTCACTGCCGTTTACGGTAACGGAGCGTATCTCTCCCCCTGTCTCTTCAAAATCGGTCAGGACAGCATGGAAACGGACTTCCCCGCCTAGTCTTATTATCTCCTCACGTATTGCCTTTACGACGTTACGGAGCTTGTCCGTGCCGATATGAGGCTTTGCTTTTATGAGAATCTCCTCGGGAGCGCCAAACTGTGCAAATTTTTCCAGTACATACCTGCACAGAGAATCATTTATCCTTGTGGTGAGCTTGCCGTCTGAGAATGTCCCTGCGCCGCCCTCGCCGAACTGGACGTTTGTTGCAGGGTCAAGAACTCCCCCGTCCCAGAACTTTTTTACTGCGGAGATGCGCTCGTCCACATCTCCCCCGCGCTCCAGAACGATGGGCTTGAAACCGTACTCTGCCAGAGTCAGAGCGGCAAACATTCCCGCAGGTCCAAATCCGGCTATGACAACTTTTTTGCCATCAGGGGTGCCTTTTTCCGGCATTGGGCTTTCCTGTCTGACCATGGAACAAAAGGACAGTGCGTCGCACAGTCTCTGCTCTGCTTTTTTATCATGAAGCTCTGCCCAGACCGAGGATACAAGCATAATGCGGTTATTATTCCGTGCGTCCAGGGAGGTTTTGTGGACTCCCGAACGCAGGACATCACAGGCGGATATCCCTGCCCGTTTTAACGCTATAGCAGCAATATCCTCCTGAGATGCAGAAATATCTGTTTTTATCTGAGAAATAATTACAGCCATACCGATCAATTGCCGCCTTTAGGGGTAGCGTTGATGGTAACTCTCGGCGTGAGAGCGTCATCGGAACCAACGCACCATACATCATCATAGAACGGTATCACGAATGTAACAGGAAGCTTATAGTATCCTGAGCCTGATTCCGCATCAATGCTGTTGTACATATCTATCTGAGCGATAATGTCGATATAGGTGAGCTGTTCCATAGACTCGGCTGAACCGATGAATATTGCGGTAACGCCCGAAGTAATAATATCAACATTGAACTGAGCAGGAGCGTTTACAAGCTGTATCGACGAGCCTGTAAAGTGTATAGGACGCCGCACAAGTCCATCTGAAGGACACTTGACCGTCACTGTTTTTACCTCTCCCAGATCCTGACAGCCCTCCGGCAGAAAATCGGCTGTAGAGAAGGTAAATTCGCTTCCTATATCCACCTCACGCATATCGATAGTGCCGATATCAATGGAGTTTTCAATGGAATTCATTTCCCTTATGCTTTCACTCGGAACTGCAATTTCAAGCTCTGTGACAGACATATCCAGCTTTTCCTTAAACGCTTCAATATTAAAGCTTTCCGGAGCATTTGCAAACAGCAGATTAAGTGAAACGGTACGTCTTTCATATACAGGCACATGAACGGTAAATTCCGTTTTGTCAAAGGACAGTACATCATTTTCATCGGTAATAGGCACCGAACCGTTGAAAAAGCTCAGGGAGTCCGCTTTGAAATCGGTGGTTTCCGTAAGGAGAGTATCCTCGCTTATAACTACCATTGCATCAGTGATATTTTCTACCATTTCAGCAGGACCTGTAACATTTACTATGTTTGGGACTATAACTATATCGTCCTGCTCGCCCATAATATACCCTTCCTCAGCACGGACGCCGGAAAGACGGGACTTGAGCTCTACTTCCTTTGTAACTATCCTGTCAAAATCAACAGATATAACGGAAGGCTCTATCTTGGTAACCTCAAAATCCTTATTTGATTTGCATCTTATTTCCAGCGGAAGCCTGTATTCTCTGGCATACATAACATTTTCCGCAGAAGCCACAGCCACCAGATCCTCTGATTTAAGGTTGCCTATTTCTCCTCTGTCTCCTGTAATATAGACCGTAACGGTCTCCTCAGACTGGGTCATAGGCTGGTATCCGCTTGCTTCGGCGTAAGTTCCGCTGATGTCTATCTCAACCTGAACATTATAGAAGACGTCGTCCATGGTCTGGTATACACTTACCGACACGATAAACCATATAACGATGGCAGCAACAAGAGAGCCTATCTTTATAAAAACATCCTTGGCAAAAAGATTGGTAAAGAATGTCCTTATCTTTTTTATTATCTCAAACATCAGAAGCCTCCCTTATTTATATTTTGTCAGTGTATTTCTTTTTGCGCATGAGACCCAACAATCCGCCTGATGAGCCGCTGTCCTGATCGTCGTCCTCATCCTTTGGCTGCTTTGACTGTTTATGAGTCTTTTCGGGAAGCAGCTTTGTACGAAGCAGCTTTTTAAGGCTGTCCCTTGTAAAGCCTCTTGTAAGCTCGCCGTTCTCTGCTACGGAAATAGTTCCTGTCTCTTCGGAAACCACGATAACTACAGCGTCTGAGTTTTCGCTCATGCCTATAGCCGCCCTGTGTCTTGAACCGAGAGCCTTGTTTATGGTCTCCTCCTTCTGAGGCTTAGGAAGGAAGCAGGCAGCGGCAAGGATCATTCCGTCACGCATGATGACTGCACCGTCATGAAGCGGAGTCTTGGGATAAAATATATTTCCAAAAATTTCTTTTGACGGAGCTGCATTAAGTATAGTTCCCGTATCTATCTGTTCGCCAAGCTTGGAGGACTGTTCAATAACAATAAGTGCGCCTGTAGTTGTAGCGGAAAGATCCTCACAGGCATCACAGATAGCCTCAATGGCATTATTCCATCTCTGAGCGGCAATATCAGCGGATTCCGCCGTCAGTGAAGAAAACACCGGCAGCTTTGACATCTTTGAATAGCCCATTTTTTCAATAGCGCGTCTCAGCTCCGGCTGGAACAGGATAACGATCGCCATAAGACCTACTTCAAAGACCTTTTCCATAAGATAAGCCATAGCCTTCATTTCTACAGCAGCCATGATAAAATATGCTATGAAGATCAGAACGATACCCTTTATAAGACCGCCTGCGCGGGTCTCCTTCACGATACTGATACCCTTATAAATAAGAACTGCAAGAACAGCAATATCAAGCACATCCCAGAAATCAATAGGAAACACGCTCTTGACATACGAGTCCAGTCTGTACAGCAAATCCATTGATCCGACCATTCCTTTCCCACGTGCAGCACCGCACAAGTCAATACATATATATTTTACCATTATCGGAAAAAATTTTCAATACCTTTGATGAAATTTACTTTATTTAAAACAAAAACCGTCCTTGACGATCAAGGACGGTCCGGCGTTGGAGGCGCCACCCGGATTTGAACCGGGGAATCAGGGTGTTGCAGACCCACGCCTTACCACTTGGCTATAGCGCCTGGAGCGGATTACGGGGCTCGAACCCGCTACCTCCACCTTGGCAAGGTGGCGCTC
>JAFLUI010000176.1 GCA_022508825.1 Oscillospiraceae bacterium | reverse complement strand
GGCTCTGCCTCTGGACTCCGCCAGCGCCAGCCGCGCTGGACCGGCTAATGCGATTTAGCGCTTTGCGCTAAATCGATCGCCCACTCTTGTGAGTTAAATGGTGATTTACATTACCATCTGCGTCCTCTGCCGCCGCCGTTTTCGAAACCGCCGAATCCAAAACCGCTATTGCCGCCATTGGACACCGACACAGAGCTCTGCTCTATCTCAGTTTCCTCTCCGTCAACAGAGAGGATATATTTTTCTCCCTGTTTTAATTCGGGACTGCTGAATACTACCGATGACGCGCTCTTCACAGCAGTGTGGCTGAACAGCACATTCCCCTCAGCGTCAGTGATCTTTATCTCACTGCCTGCCGAAATTGCCGCAGACGGTCTTATGCGGAACGAGCACTGGGACGACTCTGCTGAAAATCCCTCGTCCATGCCGGCAGCTCCTATTGCAAGTATGGTGCCTCCGGTTATAATGCACTTGCCCCCGTTCTCGGAGCCTGAGTCTATTGCTCCGTTCATGGAATTGACAGGACCGTTTACGATCACCGTTCCCGCTTCCACAAACAGGCTTCCGTTGGAGTCTATGCCGTCACCGCCCGAGTTGACGGTAACGTCCGCTCCGGAGAAGTACAGCATAGGAGTTTCCTCGGTGGTCTTTGCAGACTCTCCCCATCCGCCGAAATTGTTCTGTCCTCCGTATGCATTTACTCCGTCGTCATCGGCGGTGATGTCAATGGTGCCGCCGTTCAGATGTATCTGATTTCCTTCAAGACCCTCATATGATCTGCTGACGGTGATGGTGCCGTCCTCCACAGTCAGCGTTTTGTCTGCGTGGATGCCGTCGTCACCAGAGGAAAGCTCAAATGTCCCCCCGGTTATTGTTATGCTGTCGTTTGAATGGATAGCATCGTCATATGAGTCTATTGAAATGGTGCCCCCTGAAATTTTTATGGAGCCTCCGCATTTTATGCCCTTGGTGCTTACTGCGGACTCATCGTCCATGTCGAAGCTTTCACCCCGGAAGCCGTCGAAATTGCCCTTGACGCCCCTGTCATTGCTGTCCGGCATGGATCTGAGGTTCCCGGGCATTTCGGAAGGAGTATCGCCGTTATCTCCGAAGTCCCTGAAACCGCCTTTGCCGCCCCGTCCGCCAAAATTTTCACGGTCGCCATTCTCCGGCATTTCGGGAGGTTCGCCGTCTGCGCCAAAGCCGCCAAAGTTACCACGTCCGCCAAAGCCTCCGAAGTCACCGTTTCCGAATACGATGGAAGCGTTTTCACTTCCGCCGCCGGAGATTATGGAGATATCCCCGCCGCCTATTGCAATGTCGGTATCCGATTCTATGCCGTCTCCGCCTGAACGGACGGAGATGCTGCCGTCCGTTATGGAAACTGAGTCCTTGCCCTTGATGCCGTTGTTCAGGGCAGTTACTTCAATTTTTCCGCTTTCTATTATTAGGTTGTTGGAGGACTGGATGCCGTTGTTGATGTATCCTAAGACTTCAAGCTTTCCTGTGCCGGTAATGTAAAGATCGTCCTTTGCACGGAGTGCTGCTCCGGAAACAGTGTTTTCGGTGTCTTCGGCGGCTGTGACTATCTCAGTTTCTGTACCGCTCTGCAGTCGGTTTGCAGTGCCCTCTTTAAGCTCGATATAAACATCTCCGTTTTCGATGAAGATGGCTGCATCTGATGAATTTGTGATGTTTGCATCGTCCAGTATCAGAACGACGGTATCACTTGTATTTACATAGACCTGACCCTCTGAAAGAGTACCGCTTAAAGAGTAGCTTCCGCCTTTGGTTATACTGACCGTGCCGCTTTTGTCCGACAATGAAATTTCCGTCTGATCTTTTTCCGCCTGAGCAATGATCTTTTCCACATCTGCCTGTACGGTCGTATTTTCCGCAGAGTCGGCAGAAGCTGTGTTTGATGTGTTCTCGGTCTTTGTCCCGTAAGCTATACCGTAAGCCGTACCTCCGCCAACTGCAAGGACAAGTCCGCTTATTGCGCATATTTTTGCGATCTTATTCATGGATGTACCTCCTTAAAGCACCTCTTTGTCTGTAAAATCGCTTACTACGATATTTAGATTTCCGTTGCGGGTGCGTATCTCGTCAATAAATTCCTTGGGGATGTTCCCGTCGGGGAAAACTGCGTCATATGTAAGCTCGAAGAGAGTCCCCATATTTGTTGTGCGTATCTTCTGGAGCGTTGCCTTGACGCCGAACTTTTCAAAGACCTCGTCAAAAAGTCCGTTATAGTCAAAGCTTTCGGGGATGGTTATTTTAAGGGACTTTTCATGCTTGGAGGGGGCTCCGAAATTAATTGCGGTGAGTATCACGGTAAATGCGGCGATAAGCACGAAGAAGATGACTGCTATGCCCACACAGCCCATGCCGAGAGCAAGTCCTATAGCCATTGACGTAAAGATGGCGGCGATCTCCCTTGCAGTGCCGGGGACGCTTCTGAAACGTACAAGAGTAAAGGCGCCTGCCACAGCAACACCGGTGCCAAGATTTCCGTTTACAAGTATGATGACCACTGCCACTGCCATTGGAAGCAGAGCCAGAGTCAGGGCAAATCCTGCGCTGTGCTTGCTTTTCCAGAGAAACACCAGTGAGTTGAGAACTCCCAGGGCGATGGAGACCCCCAGGCAGATAAGCAGAGAAGCAAGAGTGTGACTTTCCGTAAAAATACTATTCAGCATATGCAAAACTTCCTTTCATGAATACATTCGGCAAGATGTGTCTCTGATAACAGGTGCCGTATTTTGAAAAGCTGGCGGGGTAAATTTTATTTTCACTTAACAGCTTTACAAGCCACAGGGGGATGGCTGAGGGCGTTTTGACCTCCATGATAATTATTTCATCGGGGATGATAAGCTGACCGTCGTCTCCCAGACGCAGGTCAAGACGTTCATCACGCCAGCGGATGTTCCAGTCAAAGGTGACCCGGAGTCCCTCATCCTTCGGACCGAGGTAAGCGACTCTCTCATATCCGATAAAGACCTTGGGGACGGGCTTGTTGACCTGCAGGAACCAGCTGATTTCCCGCTGTATCTGCGGGTCGCGGTCAAGAGGGACGTCACCGGAAACAAAGTCCAGTATTTCAGACGGGAAGCCGTCTACTCTGCGCTTGTAGACTACACCCTCCGACTTCTTTTTAATCTCTGCGAACATGATCGAATCATCCGTGGGGACACCGTAGCTCCGAAGACGAAATTTTTCCTTGTAGACGGGTCTTTCCACAGACGTCCTTATAAGGTCGTAATTTTCGGTGTCGTAGTAGATATTGCAGATGGTATGTACCCCGTATTTTTCCTCTTTCAGCCTGTCTTTAAGGGCGGAGAGTATCTTTTTATACTGCTCAGGGGTCAGCAGAAATTTCTTTTCGTACCGTTTAAAGCTGTACTGTATGCCCATTGATCTTCTCCTTTATCTTAACTCTGTAATTAAATATACACGTTTTAATTGTAATTTTCAAGGAGGGTTTTGTTAAATTTCGTGAGAGCTTTAAGAAAATATTGTGAAAACGTGTATTGAAATTCTTTCCCGGATATGTTATAATTTGTATAAATACTTTATAAGGAACACTAAAATGACCATATGTTTTTTCGGCAATAGCTTTAAATACGAAGTAGAAGCAGTGGTAAAACTTTTTCTCCCCCTGACGACCTTTGATTTCCTCTTTGAAGAGTATCCGTCAGAGGAAGGGGACATATGCGCAGTAAAGCGTATCCCAAGCCTTAACAGGGACGGGTATGTCCTTTCGGTGACAGTCTCTCTCGGCGGTGAAAAGAGAGAAAAATTTTCCGAAAAAAGCGGAGACTTTTCAGACACCGAGGACGAGGGAGAGCTTTGCAGGCTCCTGTACAGAATAATGCAGGAGCTTACGGGCATCACTCCCGCATGGGGATGTCTTACGGGGATACGTCCTGTAAAAAAGGTCAACAGGCTTCTTGATGAGGGGTACAAAAAGGACGAGATATTCACAATCCTGAAAAAAGAGTATTTCGTCTCGGAGGAAAAGCTGGAGCTTGCTTATCAGACTGCTCTTGCTCAGGAAAAGGCGCTCCGGGCTCTGGATAAGCGGTCTTATTCTCTGTATATCTCGGTGCCGTTCTGTCCTTCAAGGTGCAGCTACTGCTCCTTTGTGAGCCACTCCATTGAAAAGCCGGAGGCAAAAAAGCTTATAGACCCCTATGTGGTCAAGCTTTGTGAGGAGATAGGACAGATATCCCGTATCGCGGCAGGACTTGATCTGCGTCTGGACACCATCTACATTGGCGGAGGTACGCCCTCGGTGCTTTCCCCCGAACAATTAGAGGCAGTTATGGGGACTGTTAAAAAAAGCTTTGACATTTCAAAAATACGTGAATATAATGTAGAAGCAGGGC
>JAFLUI010000175.1 GCA_022508825.1 Oscillospiraceae bacterium | reverse complement strand
CCTTCTGCGCCGTCACCGGTTATGTCTCGTCTGCACAGTGCATTGAGAACCTTTTCGTACCGCTCCTGATCTACGATTTTGCCGTCCACAACAAAAGATGGGAGATATTCCTGAATGGCGTTCTCCATCTCCTTGCTCATTGCCTCATACGCGGCGTCACGCACTTCCTCATCATTTGGGTCGTCGTTGGGATGCTCTTCATAATACCGATACAGAGCGTTGTTGTTGTTTACACCGTCCCAGAAGGTGTAGGTCGGATGCTGTGCGATCCAGTCCGCGAACGGGGTCGCCCCCTTCAGCACCTTGACTGTCAGACCGCCTCTATCAATGTTCCAATCCGTTACAACATCACGCCAATAATCATCGAAAAAGTCCTCGTGGAGATCGCCCTGTGCATCGACCCAGTTCAGCGCGACCTTGTAATTGAAGGGATTTTCGATCTTTCTCCATGTTGGCATCAGGCGCAGAACGAAAACATCCGTTTCATTGCCGCCCAGATTCTCATTGGCGATCGAATACTGGTTGATGTCGGCAAGAACGATATTACTGCTGCGATAGTGGAGTTCATTGTCGTTTCCATCTTTGATCGTTTCAAAGTTGTCATCCACCAGCACCCAGTCCACAAACACATATTTATTATCCGGATCCTCGGGGATATTTGTGGGTAGGATAACAACGGTATCGATCGCCGTATCATAGTAGTCTCCGTATTTATCGTCGTACTCCCAGCCGTTGATGCCGTTCTCATATCCCCAATGGAAGGACGGGTGGCATTTCTCATCATCGTGTACAAACTCCGGCATATTATCCGGCTCGTCAATGATACCGACGGTGCTTACCTCCGGGTCGGGTGCTGCCAGTCCTACACTATCATAGGACGGCACGTACCGCACAACATAGCGCACAGGACGTGCAACAACTGTCAGCAGTGCAAGCTTGTGAGTATCCTGTGTCGTGACGCGGAAATAATAGTAATCGTCTTCATCAGGACCGTAGATGTGAGTGGTATCCATTTCACCCTGCGGCGGATAGGATTCCAAACTGTTCCATTCCTTGACCTCGCCGGTCAGTTCATCTCGCTTGCCCGAGCCCTGCTCTCCGATCGCACCGCTTTTGGTGCTTTCCCATAGAAAATAGGGGTTGCCGTAGCCGTCCGCCAGCTTGAAGCGGAAGTTTGCATAGTAATGCTCTTTATCGCCGTTGTAATCCGGTTCTCTGACATGGATCGTCGGCTCTACTGCAGTTTCCCAGCCATTTGCGCCGTAGAACTGAACGCCTGCCGTCTGCGCAGCATCTGCAACGACGCCCTTCAGATAGTAGGCGGAAAATTCCGGAGCACCGCTCCTGTACTGCATCAGGTTCATAGCGGAAATGGAGACATTGCTGCGTGCGCCTGAGACAGTGATGCGATAGTGACGCTGCGGATTTGTACCCGTATAGAAAACAAGCAGGTGCTCCACTCTGACAAAAACTCCGTCAGGCAAAGTAGCCTCGGTGACACATTGACTTAAACCAATACCGGTAGCTGCTGTATAGTCTGTATTTGTGCCGTATACATATTTGGGATAGAAAGGAATTGTGATGCTGACACCGTTTATCGACAATGTGTCCATAACAAAATTGTCACTGCTGTTTGTCTGGAACAAGAAGGAATGAGAGTAAGTGCCGTCTGCCTCCTGTGTCATTTCAACTTCACCGTTATGATAAACTGAACTCTTCCAGCCCCAGCCATCAGCGGTGAATATATTCGGATATTTGCCGGCACGATCGAAATTTTGATAATCCTTGATGTGACCGCTGTCTTCTGCTGCTTTCACCAATGCAGGATCTTTTGAAGAATTGACTGCCCAGTCAAGATCGGTATCATACCAAGCGTATGAAGTGGTTCCACGAGTCAAAACGTTTTCAGAGTCTTTATACAGCGGCGCAAATAAGAACTTCGGCTTGCCTTTTGCTTTCAATACACCGATCACTGTGCGGTCGTGCTGCACATCATTGTTGTAGATCGTACCGCTCATTGTAACGGAAGAAGGTCCGTTCAACGGATTCGGAGTGACAGCTCCGCCATCCTCTTTACCGTTTTTATAATCCGGCTCTTTGCCCAGCGCCCAACCCTCGTTGACATCTGTATAATCACCCGGCGAATCCCAACCCAGCAGGGTCTTATTATCTGCGCCGTCTTTATCCACATACAGCTCCAGTGTATAGCCATAGGGCGCGGTCGCGGTAAAGGCGTACTTGCCGTCGTCTGTCTTGACAGGGCGGTCTGCGCCGAACACGCTGTCCAATGTTACGCCGTTAGGAAGCTCTGCTTCGCCGCCGATATCATTCATATAGAGCTGATAATCCACAACGTGCTCGCTGACCTGATACTGTATGATGAACTTCTGTCCCTCAGGCAGCATGGTGGTGCTGACGTCTGTGCTTTGCGTATCGCTGGTCAGGTAGTAATATACATACTCTTCGCTGCCGGGCAGCTTTATCGCGCCCAGAATGTTGATCTCTGCACCCTCGGCGGTAACCCTACGGACATAGTAACCGTCATATTCGGGGAACAAAGACTGATCTACATCACCGGCGATCGTATTCTTTCCATCGTTGATATTCGGCACAATAACAAACGCCTCAGTATTCTTTGTCTTTGTTGCAGGCACGCCGCTCCAGCCAGTCGGCGGCAGATAGTATCCTACTCCATAGTTGTCAAGTCCGGCAGGATAATCCGTACCTGAGCCGTTTGTATTGTCATACGCATCCGGTGCATCAGAGCCGCTGTACTTTTTAAGTCCGCTCATCAAAAAAAGATTGCGCGGAATATAAAATTCCTCCGCAGTGCTCATGGGCTCTTCGATTCCCGGTTCATCCATTCCCGTCGCTCCGATTATCGGAGAATTGGACGGGGATTTTGCAGGTTCTTTGGATTTCAGGGGCAGTGAGCCGTCCTTGAACAACTCCATCAGCGCATAGAACTCGTTAAGAGTCATGTCTGACGAATAGGGATCCCAGCCTTCGTATGTAATCCGTTCCATAAGGCTTGCTTTGAGATCTTCCTGCGTCTCCTCCGATACGGTATCTTCTACCTCGGTGGAGTCCAATGGCTTAGCCCACGAAAACGGCACAACACCAGATATGGAGAATACCATGAGTATGCACAGGAATATCGCCAGAAAACGATACGTTTTTTTTGTTTTCTGAAGTCGATTTGCTCCAATTTCTCTTTTCATAAGGTAGCTCCTTTGAATTATATACGCTCAGAAACCTGTTTAGTGCGATCCGTTAAGATCAGGGACCACGCCCCATGCGTCCTCGACTGACATGATATTTTCTGCTCCGTCTGTATGACCGACCGCTTGTACTGTCTGTGCAATTATATCTACGCTCAACGTGAAGCCCTCCGGTGGAGTTACATCGGTCGAGCAGCTTTCGATCAAGTTAGCGGTAGTACCGCCGCTTGCAACCGGATAATTATAGTAATAGTATCCGTCTTCGCTATTGTATGACCAGTCGCTACTGTTGCAGCTAAGAGAGTAATCTACGTTCTCTTCCGGCTTTTCAAAATAAAGCGGACCGTCCTCATCATCCTTTTCCTTCCATGTGAAAATAATAGCTGCCCTGACATAAACGGGATAATCGGTTTCTCCAACAGAAATGGCTACATTTTCTTTAAGGAGCTTATTATTTTCCTCAAACTTTTCATTAATAGTTGGTAGTATGGAGTGAGCAGGTGAAAAATTATTTACTGCCTCGTCAGATCTTTTTATATAACGGGCATAAACCGCAGCTCCGATCACCGAGATCACGAATACCGTTATCAGGGATATCAAGATCAGTTTTGTTCTTTTTACGGATAAGCCTTTCAGGTTCACACTGCTTCCTCCTTTCTTATGGTACTCTGTTTTTCCGAAAAATATCAGGTCAATCTACCTGTACCAGCCACGCACTGAATGTCAGCGAGAAATCATCGCTCTCCGGAGCTTGGGCATTATAAAGACCGTCAGCATCATAATACTGGCTGATACATATTTTATTGTCTTTCAGAATGGAAATTTTCTGTTCTGCGGAATTGGCGTCGATTACGGAACTATATTTATAGATAACGCCGTTTCCGTCCTGCTGATAGTCAGGCAGCTTTTGCCATATCGAGGGATCAACTGTATATGTTACAATAGATTTATGTGTTTCCCCTTTTCTATCTTGGTATTCTTCGGGAATATTTTTTTCGACTACCCTGATATACAGCTCGCAGTCGACCTCCCCTGTTGTTACACGGACAAAGGGGTCTTTTGGAATATCAACGCCGGGCATCATTACGTCATATGTGTTGGAACCTACCTCATCGTCCATATCCAGCTCATACAACATATCGGCATATTCACCGCTATGGTAAATGCTTCCGAC
>JAFLUI010000174.1 GCA_022508825.1 Oscillospiraceae bacterium | reverse complement strand
AGAGTCGCCGCTTGCGCGGCGAAAAAGTCACCCCAGTTTGCACCGCTAAATGATAATTTACTTACATTGTAAAATAACAATTTATCTCTTGAAATTCCTGCAGAAATATGGTATAATATTTCAGATTTGGTATGTCTATTAAATTATGAAAGGAACATCGGCTATGAATAAAGTCAAAGTCACTATCTGCGGCAAGGAGTTCAGTCTGAAAACCGACGAGGAGCCCTCTTACCTCATTGATCTCGCCAAAAAGGTGGACGACGAGATCGCCGGTATGATGGCATCCACAGAGAATATGTCTATCCAGTCGGCTGCTATACTTGTGGCTCTGTCTGCCTTTGACGAGGCAAAGAAATCAAGCGACAGCATCGACAACATCCGTACACAGATCAAGGAGTACGTTGATGAAGCCTGTCAGGCACGCAGCGAGCGGGACGAAGCTCTCAAAAAGGAAAAGGAGCTTAAAGCTAAGATATCTTCACTGGAAAATGAGCTGAAGATCAAGAATATGAAGTCGGACATCAACGAGCAGCTTACCTTCGACAAGGTAAAGCCCACCAATGTCCGCAGATGAGACCCGAGATACTCGCCCCCGCAGGCAGCTTTGAAAGCGTCCTCGCTGCGGTAAGATGCGGCGCGGACGCAGTCTATGTGGGGGGGACAAGCTTTTCCGCCAGAGCAAACGCTGTGAATTTCTCCGACGGGGAGCTTGAAAAAGCAGCAGAATACTGCCATCTCCACGGTGTCAAAATCTATCGGGCAATGAACACTCTGGTGTTTGCTGAGGAAATGGCGGATTTTCTTTCTGCGGCGAAATTTTCCGCAGAGGTCGGCGTGGACGGTCTTATCGTTCAGGACATAGGCGCTGCCCGTCTGCTTCGTGAAATGCTCCCGGATATGAGACTCAATGCCTCCACTCAGATGACCATACACACCCCAGAGGGTGCCCGTCTGGCGGCGGAAATGGGATTCTCCCGTGTGGTTGCCGCCCGTGAGCTTGACCTGTCTGCGCTAAGGGAAATGGTAAGCACAGGCGTGGAGATCGAGGCTTTTATCCACGGAGCCCTTTGTATGTCCGTTTCGGGACAGTGCTACATGAGCGCAATGATAGGCTCCCGCAGTGCAAACAGAGGATTGTGCGCACAGGCGTGCAGGCTTCCTTTCAGCGGTCTTGGAGAGGCTGACCCCGGTGAACGTCACGACCTGTCCCTGAAAGACCTTTGCGGCATACTCCATATGAAAGCTTTGGCGGAGGCTGGGGTCACGTCCCTTAAAATAGAGGGCAGGATGAAGCGTGCCGAGTACGTTGCTGCTGCGGTCACAGCGTGTCGGGCTGCTCTGGACGGTAAAGAGCCTGACCTTGACACTTTACAGGCAGTGTTTTCGCGCAGTGGTTTTACAGATGGTTATATTACAGGCAGCATCGGAGCTCCCATGTTCGGATTCCGCCGCAAGGATGACGTCACCGCCGCAGAAGCAGTGCTGCCGGGGCTGAAAGAGAGCTTCCGAAAGGAAGTGAAGGGCGGCGAAAGCTGTCGGGCGGACTTTTTTGCAGAGATAAAACGGGGACGTCCCGCAAGGCTGACGATGCAGTGCGGGGATATCGCTGTTTCTGCAGAGGGAGCCGTCCCGGAGGAAGCGAAAAACCGTCCCGCTGACCTCCCCTACGTGAAAAAGCAGATAGAAAAGTTAGGGGATACTATTTATACTATTAGTAATATTTCAGCAGAAATAGACGATGGGTTGATGATATCTGCGGCGGCTCTCAACGCTCTGAGACGGGAGGCTGCGGAGAAAATGGACAGGGCGCTGATACTGTCCCGGAAACCCGAATATAAGTGTAATGATGTTGACCTTTACATCGAATCGGAGAGCCGGCGTCCCTCAAAAATACGGGTAAGGGTGTCAAATATGGAACAGCTTGGCGCAGTTTCCGACAAAGCGGATGAAATTATCCTCCCCCTGAGATCGACGGGGGAAATTTCTGCGGATGACCGCTTTATTATAGCCCCTCCACGGTTTATTCTTAACGAGGAGAAGATAAAATCGGAGCTGTTGACAGCAAAGGAAAAAGGCTTCAAAAGGCTGCTCTGCGTGAACCTCGCCTATATAAAGATCGGCAGGGAACTGGGATTCGAGCTTTCAGGAGGCTTCGGACTGAACATAGTAAATCCTTATGCTGTAAAAACAGCTGCGGAGATGGAGCTGACGGACATCACTGCAGGGGTCGAAACAAAGCTTTCCCATATGAGGGGACTTTGCGGAGATGTCCCGGTGGCAGTCATCGTCTACGGCAGGCTGCCTGTTATGCTGACCCGTAACTGTCCGATCAAACAGGCAGCGGGGTGCAGTAACTGTAAAGGCAGTATCATTGACAGAACTGGAAGGAGCTTTCCTGTGGTCTGTGATGGTGCTTCCTGCGAGATTCTGAACAGCGACATACTGATGATGACCGACAGGCTGGGAGAGATAAACGCCGATATCCTCGAGCTTGACTTTACAGATGAGTCCGTCAGTGAGGTATCCCGTGTGATAAAATGCTGCAGAGATGGCAGAAAGGCTCTTGACAAGGGCTTTACACGAGGACTCTATTATCGTGGAATACAAGGCTGAGCCTTGACCCTTTCCGCCGCAAGTTCTGTTCGTAAAGGTGATATACGAACACGACAGCATTATTTGCAAATGAATTATTACTGATCCACGCTGAAAGGACTGATAAAAATGGGTGAGGGAATAAAAAGAACTATCGCATTTCTGTTTTTCCTGCTTGCAGGCATCGTGCTGGGAAGCGTTGTTGCAAGGCTCTGCGAGGGAGTGAGCTTTCTCAGCTGGCTGGCATACACCATGTCCGTGGGACTTGCCACAGATTCCCCTATGCTGCTTGACCTGATCGTGTTCAAGCTTGCCTTCGGATTCACACTTACTGTAAATCCTGCCCAGATAATATGTATTATTGCGGCACTTATCGTATACAATAAGACCTGTAGGAATCTTTAAGGGAATTTTACTGTCATAAATCTGCACTAAAAAGGTCGTCTGAAAAGTCTGTCGATTGTTGAAAGAAACAAAAATTACAATTTGGTTAAAAAGTTTGAAAAAGTGTTGTCTACTTGCTTTTCAAGTGCTATAATAGAATATGTGACAGAATATTTTGGGCATATTTCGGAATAAATTCGGGAAAAATATGGCAAACTGAAAGTACACGAGATCATATGCATGAACTTTTGGAAATGAATTGAAAATTATTGCGAAACCGGGATAATATGCACATTATGTTTGATATAATTAAATTTGGAGGTTAAAAAAGAATGTTCACAAAAGAAATAGGGATCGACCTTGGCACTGCAAATACCCTTGTATATATGAGAGGAAAAGGAATTATTATACGTGAACCGTCTGTTGTTGCTGTAGACACAAGAACAGACCGTGCAAAATATGTAGGTCAGGAGGCAAAGGACGTTATCGGACGTACCCCCGGCTCCATCGTAGCAGTAAGACCGCTTAAGGACGGCGTTATCGCCGACTTTGAAATAACCACCACAATGCTCCAGGAGTTTATCAGAAAGGCTCTCAGGGGAGCGATGTTCAGCAAGGCACACGTTGTCATCTGTATCCCCTCCGGCGTAACAGCTGTTGAGCGCCGCGCCGTAAAGGAAGCTGCAGAAAATGCAGGAGCTAAAAAGGTAAGCATCATCGAGGAGCCTATGGCTGCAGCAATAGGCGCAGGACTCCCTGTTTCCGAGCCCCAGGGCTCAATGATAGTTGACATCGGCGGCGGAACATCGGAAGTTGCAGTTATCTCTCTGGGCGGTATCGTTACATCCCGTTCGGTAAGAGTGGCAGGAGACGCTTTTGACACTGCCATCATCAACTACATCAAAAAGAAGTACAATCTCCTTATAGGTGAGCGTACAGCAGAGAATGTAAAGATCGCCATCGGTTCTGCGTTCCCCATGGAGCAGGAGGCTGAGATGGAGATAAAGGGTCGTAACCTGCTTAACGGACTTCCCGAAAATATCCTTGTGACCTCTGCAGAGATAAGGGAAGCTCTTTCCGAGCCCCTCTCCAATGTTATCGAAGCTATCAAGGTGACACTTGAAAAAACTCCCCCTGAGCTTGCAGCGGACATCATCGATCAGGGCATCACCCTTGCAGGCGGCGGAGCGCTGATAAGGGGTCTTGACAAGCTTATCAACAAAGAGACGGGAATGCCTGTCCATGTTGCGGAAACTCCCCTTGACTGTGTTGCTGACGGTACCGGCAAGGTACTGGAGGACATCGAGCGTCTCCGTGAGGTTCTCAACGACGACTCAAAGTATTACTAATTGCCGCGGGCAATATTTCCGAATTTGCGCTTTACGTAATCCGGCATAAAAAGTTCGCCAGCCTTTCAAGGCTGCGGGGTCGAGGGGCAGAGCCCCCGCCGCC